>NZ_CP092287.1 GCF_023311895.1 Marinobacter sp. M3C | reverse complement strand
CCTTACACGGCGACCACCTGCCAGCTTCTCGGTATCCTTACACTTGAACGATATGATCATGCATAGATAATGACGCGATGCGTTAATAACGTCAAGCGTTAATGCTGGAGCGATCAGGCTTTACGAAAAGGCATAACGTAAAAGTAACCGGCGCTGCGCGGCTTCATAGCGCAGCGTCGGGTTGACTGCCGGGTTGGGCGGCACTATCCGGCATCGGAGAGCACCGCCCCCCAAAACTCCCGGCACCGGACTTAACTTTTCACCTTCTCGATCATGTGGTTGATGACATGGCTGTGCTCGCGCTGAGGGCTGAACATAACGATCTCCGCGTCTGCATCGACCTTTACGTTGTGCCCGGGTGGCCAATAAAACAGATCATTCGCGTTGACCGTCTCCTGCGCGCCGCCAACGTCGGTCGTGGTGAGTTGACCACTCAAGACGTAGCCCCAGTGGGGGCATTGGCATAAGTCGCCTTCCAGTCCCTGGAACAGCGGGGTGGTATCAACGCCCGCCGAGAGACTGAAGTACTCGCAGCTGATCTTGCCTAATCCGGTCGCATCGCCGAAATCCGTTCGCTGACGGATCACGGCACCTGGGATATCCATCTTAACGTCCACGTCCTCTTTGGCTATTCGCATGCTCGTTTCTCCGATGTGTCAATGGGATGCTTTTGTTTGGTGATCTGTCTATCGCCGCATCCGCTTCAAGCAATAGACGCCCAACGCTGCCAACACGCGCAGCTTTGTAGTGAAGGCAAAGCCGCAACGAAAAAGCTGTCGCTGTGCTTGGCCTTGTTAGGGCTATTGCGATATAGTTGTACGGAGTTTCCGTACGTGATGGTGAGATTATGAATATAATCAGTGTAAACAAGTTCAGAGACAACCTGAAAAGCCTTGTAGAGCAGGTTATTAGCAGACACGAACCTCTCAAGGTGACGCGTCGTGCTGGAGAAGCATTCGTGATCATGAGTGCTGAGGACTGGGAAAGAGAACAAGAAACACTGCATGTTCTTCAGAATCAAGATCTGATGCAACAAATTGCGGCCTCCCTCGATACTCACAGCCGTGGCCAAGGATACACACCTAATAATGAGCAGATGAATGAGATCACTGGTATTTGAGGGCAGCACCTGGGAGGCATATGAAAAGATGCGCGAGAAGGACAAGAAGCTGCACAAAGCTCTCTGCAAGCTGCTGAAAGAAATGCTCCGCTCTGACGATCCATCAGCTGGCATCGGCAAACCCGAGCCGCTTAAACATAGCTTGTCAGGTTTGTGGTCAAGGCGCATCTCACAGAAGGATAGGCTCATATACCGGTTCGACGACAGATCCATTTATGTTTTCGCCATTGGAGGACATTACGATCAACTCTAACGCCCGGCTCACGCGCCGGGTTGGAACCGCGAAGCGGTGAAAAACCGGTCGCTGTGCAGCCGTTGGTTATGCCCTGTGCCCCATCTCTGGCCCGGAGTTCCAGGGGCGAATATTCTTCAACTGATCCTCAAGGGCATCTTCTGCAATCTCAGTGTCATAGGCTGTCTGAACCCGCAGCCAGTAGCCGTTGGATAAACCAAGAAAGCGACAGAGCCGGAGATCAGTGTCTGCGGTTATTGAACGCTTACCCGCGATAATCTGGCCGATTCGCTGGGCCGGGACCCCAATTTCTTTTGCAAGACGGTATTGAGAAATACCCATGGGCTCAATAAATTCTTCTTTCAGCAACTCGCCGGGCGTTACAGCATCAATGTTGCGCATGATTTAGCTCCTAGTGGTAATCAATAATTTCAATGTCTTCCGCACCAGCTTTGGTCCAGCGGAAGCACACCCGAAACTGCTTGTTGATTCGAATGCTATGCTGACCTCGACGATCACCAGACAACGGCTCCAGCTTATTACCGGGTGGTACTTTAAGATCATCCAGCTGACCTGCTGCCTGAAGCTGCCGAATTTTCCTCAAGGCAACGCGCTCAAAATTGACGAATCG
>NZ_CP092286.1 GCF_023311895.1 Marinobacter sp. M3C | reverse complement strand
GATTGGCTAATTCTTAAAATGGCTTTAAAATCAGATTAATAGTTTAATTTGAGACGCAGGTTGCGCGGGCAATGTAGGTGAACGCAATCAATGGGTTAGGAACTGTATATTACAGCGGCCGGTTCACATGAAGGCCAGATTTTACATCATTTCTCATTTCGCCTTGCTATGCCTCGAGGACACGCGAATACGAGGGATTGCGAGCCGTGAAAAAAGATGCAAGCGGCTAAGAGCGTGGGCATTTTTGTGCGTATAAAAGTAATTTGTTTTACTGTTGACTCGTGCGCTCATTGAGCGTAGATTGGGTATCAAGAGATCAGGAAAACCGATCCGGCGGAACCGGGGACCTAAAGGAGATGCGGCATGAAAATTATCTACTCTGAGCAGGCGCTTGATGTTGAGGTTTATTACGTTGAGCTTGAGCCGGTTTTTAGTTCGGACAGATTAGCGAACCCAGGCCAGCATGACCAATTGGCCGGCATGATTTACGGAACCATTGAAGCAGCGAGAGCGGGGTTGGCGCAGCAGCGGGAAGCTCTCAGAGCGCGAAACATAAATCACGCTGCGCACAACGGCTTTGAGTATCATGAAAAAGAAGCCGACCTCCCTATTTCGGAGCGTGAAATTGACTATGACCTGCCTGCCGACTTGGCTATTTGGGGCGGCTGGGTGGATCGCAGCGACTCAAACGATGACTGATAATCGGGGAAATCATGAAAGCCATTAAGATAAAAATTGCAGGGGCAGAATTTCTTCTGCCTGAATCGGACAGCTACGAATTCCCATCTTATATATTAGCGAATAAGCCACTGATTGAAGCGCACGTAGCCGCTGGCAAAAAATGGTTGACGGATTCCATGACGGACTATTTTTCCGACCTCCCTGACGCTACTGATTTCAAAAGTATTACCGGCATCATTGGGTTTCCATTCGATGCACGCGACCCGAATCTTTACGCGATAGAGCGCGGCATCGATATAGCTTTAGAGATTGAGCTGTGAAAAGCCCGACGGCAGTAATCCATTTCGAAACCCAGCGTGACAATAAAACCCGCTGGGTGCGGCAGGCTCAAGCCGAAAAGATGAAGCTGGCAGAGTGGGTTGAGCAAACTTTAAATCGGAGATGCCATGAAAAACCCAACACCACAGCAGGTAACTGAGCTGCGCGAATCCGTACAGACCAGTCGTAAAATCGGGATAACTGCCGCACAAGATGCTTGCGCCGAGAGCGTACACGCGGGCCGGAGGTCTTGGCAGCAGTGGGAGCGAGGCGACCGCAAGATGCACCCGGCTTTTTGGGAGCTAGCGCAGATAAAACTGGACTCCCCGGCAAAATAGATTGAAAGTTTTTTGGGTTATGTTTTACACAATTTTACATTACCTCTTGCTACACTCAGAACAACACGAAACGAGGGAATGTACTGTGAAACGAACCATCTTGCTCTCTGTCCTGCTATCACTTTCTACCACCAGCACCGCCGCCGTATACCAGTGCAAAGGCGATAAAGGTCAAACCGTTTTCTCTGGCCAGCCATGCGGGGACGACGCTGTGAAGCTGGACCACAACCCAGCGCCGGCACTCGGTGGCTCTATGTTTACTGAGGGTAGCCGTGATTTTTTGGAGGGACGCGCGGTAAAGAGCGCGGTGCACCGACTTGATACCAGAATTAGGCAGCTTCAACTGCAGCAGAAGCGGGCAAAGCGTCAGCTAGATGCGGACATGGCAGAATGGGAGTCTGATAAGTCCAGAGCCAACAACAACCTGGCCGGGGCTACATGGGAAGGCAGCTTGGCGCAGGAAGCAGCGCTGAAGCAGCGGCAGTACCAAACCGAAGTTAGTCGGAGCGACAACGAAATTGACCGCTTGCGGGAGGATCGTCGCCGGCTGCTGGAGCAGTAATCACACATACTGCGTTCCGCTCGGTAGGTTCGGCGCTTCACCTATGATCTGTTCGCCGTCTACCCATGCTTTCCCGCCGGCGGCCACAAGCCCGCCATTTAGTCTCACTGTTTGCCCGTCCCTTCGGGTGGCTAAGCTGGTGCCGTCGCTGTTCACCTGGCTTATGGTGACGGTGTACCGGCCCGCTCGGGTCATTAAGCGCTGAAATCTTGTCCAGGGGTTGACGGTAGCCATTAGTAGTGGTGCCTCTCGATATTGACTGTTTGGGTAACGCGGCCGGTTCCGGGTTGGCCCACTGCAATGCTAACGCCCAGGACGTTTCCGCGCCAAGTGTTCTCCGGCACACGGCTGTCGCGGAATTCCACAACCATGGCCGGCTCGATCAGCCCCGGGCTTCCGCTGGTGGGCAGAACGGTTCCGATGGTTACGATCTCCTGGTTGCCGCCGGCGGCTATCGCGGTGAGCCCTCGCGCCCGGCATTGGTACGCCTCGACGTTCAGGTCGTCGAAGATGTCCGGTGCGGGCTTGTCGCCGGCGGTGCCTTGCCTGACCACATTAATGGCCACGCCTTCTGTAATGCCCGAAACAAAAACGGAGTTGTATTCTGGCCGGGGCTCCCATTGGCTGGCGTAGCCCGTCACCATGGCGTCGGCGATGATGGCGTCGATGCTGCCCAGGGCCATGTCCGGGTAAGCCCAAGGGCCGGCTTGTTTGTAGCGGTGGCGAATGTGGAGCACGTCCTGCTCTCGATCGGGCACAACCACGGCGCCCAGGGCTTCGGCCAGCTCCGCGATCACTTCCATCGCGGTTTTGTCATCCCATCCCCAGGCCCCGGCCGGTATTACGTAGTCGGTCAGCCCTGATTGTATGCTGACGCTGAAACCGGTGTACTGCAGTTGCTCGGTCATCACCTGTACGGCGGTGGTCTGCGACTCGATTCGGCCGGTGCGTTTGGGTGCGTAGGGTGCGGCCAGCAGTTGCGTTCGGGATGCGCCTTTAACGCTGTAGGTTTCTCGGGCGAACCGCTTGTCCAGGCTGTAGCTCTCGATCACGAAGCGAAACTGGTGGCCGTTGATAGTGGCGGTGACTTCCGCAGGGCCGCCGGCGGTGGGGCGGATCTGGTCCATGCTGGCGCGGTTCAGAATGGTGGCGCTCATCGTCCAGGCGAAGCTGTCCGCGTCCAGCCCGATGTTCAGGTCTTTAAACTCCAGCGGTGTGCCGGTGGTCACTTCGATCAAGCTGCTGGCGTTCATGATTCGGTACGTCCTTTTAATGTCGGGCTCGGGCGGTGGCGCCAGCTCGGGCAGGTTGGGCTCTGCTGCGCTGGGGAATTCCACCTCGGTACCCAGCCGGGGCTTTCTGTCCCAGGGGTGGATGGTGCGGCCGTCCAGCGCCTGTTTCAGCGACCAGCCTGGCTCGTTCGGCTGTGCGTCCACGCTTCTGGTCGGCGGTTCTATCTCGATCAGCAGGGCCGCCGGTACCAGCTCAAAATCCACAACCTGGTTGCCCGGTGCTGTGTAGGGTGAAATCTGCAGGTTCAGGGTTCCGTCTTGCTCCTGCTCAACTTCCAGCGCCGGCGGTGGCTGCCAGTTCAGGATGCTGTCGGATGCCCGGTATTCGCTGCGCAGGTTGTGGTCTTTCGGGTCATTCGATGGATGGATCGCCCGGCGGTCTTTCGGCTTCTGTACGTCCCAGGCTTGGTCGCCTTCGCCCTCTCGGTCGTCCTTTGGCTTGAACTGCTCCCAGCGGGCCTGCTCTGCGCTCAATGAGAGCGGGCGGGCTTCGTTGCCGCTGAATGGGTTTTCCCGCTGGTCTTTGGGCGGTACCCGGTCCCATAGCATTGCTCTGGATGCCAGCAAAACAACGCGCGCCTGGTCCGTCCTGTGCGCGCGCCCGCTGCCGTCCTCTGGCCTGCCCTGGTCGAAGTGCTGACTGCGGGTGGCTACTGCCTGCCTTGATGCCTGGGCGCTCTGGTATCGGTAGCCGACGGCCAGCGGGGGCTTGCGATAGACGAAGCCGCCGCCTGCTTCGGCCAGATCGAAGTCCAGCGCCAGCGGGTTGGTGCTGACGCTGTACGGTGCCCCAAGGTCAAGGACGACCGACAGCGGGTTGGTTTCGGCGACGTAGGTCACGGTGCCGGGTCGGGTGTGGTTACCTCGGGCATTATCGGCCCGTGAACCATAGGCCTATAAAATGGCCTGGCGATCATGCTGGCCGTGCCGTATAGCTGACTGGTTTCTGTGTCCACTACCCAGGTCGGCTCATCGACTGGCAGGGCTCCCGCTCCGGTTGTTTCCCAGACATGCCCGTTCGGGGTGGTGGGGTGTATGCGGTCGCCCGCGGCCAGGGTTGCTTCGGGGGTAAATGGCGCGCCGTAGTCGTCAAAGGCCACCACAAAGATCTCTCGCCCATAGCCCGCCAGTAGATCGATGGTGTAGTCGCCGGTTGCTGGGTCGCTGGTGGAATGGCCCAGGCTTTTGCTCAGGTTGACGGTCGTGGCGTTTAGGTCGTGCGTGGTCGGGTCATATCCGAAGGCGCGCACGGTGCGCTTTGCTGGGGTGCCGTCGATCTGGACTGTGCCGGAAACTTTGGACGCATTAATAACTGGATCAGGCTCCATAAAACTATATGGCAGCAGCCTGTATGCGTTTTCGAATGTCAAAACTGATATGCACTTTGTCTTTAATGCCAAATATGCCTCAACTTTATCCACCTCATCCAACGCCAGCTTTCGGTCAAATATTAAAATCTCGTACATGCCGCCTTTGAAATAATTACCAATGCCTTTACCTATAGATGCTCCTGGGTAAGCTGATAGAATCCCCGTTTCCGAGTTTGTTACACTTTGCCCCTCAACTCTTATCAGCGAGCCGTCCAGTCCCCTTACGCCCGACGCAACATAATTTATATACTCTCTGGCATTCAAGTTCGAGATCGGAATTTTCGTATCTGAGCCGAATGTAGAGAGGCGAAAGTCCGCATTTCTATAGCCCATAATCAGATTTTCGGCAGTGCTTGTACCTGAGCCCCCGATTAACCATTGCGTCTCGTATGATGTGGGCGTGTTAAAAAAAGCAAAAAATAGAGAAATCTCTTTCCCAACTAAAGCACTACCGTTAAACGCTAATTCTTGAGCTCCAGAAAACAAAGCGTGTGGCATGTGGCCGTCTGATTTTGATTTGTAGTCAAGCTCGAATCCGGCAGGGGCTGCGAGCTGCTGCTGCCCAACACCCAAGTTCGAAGCGTCGGTTATCTTACCGTCTGCATCTAGCGTTAGAGTGTCTGGCCTCGAAAAATCTAACCATATCAGAGGGTTCAGTCCTTCCGGAGTCCAGTCAATCATCAGTCAGCATCCCCTCGGTTCTGTGTTGCGAATTGGTCTTCTTCTTCCGTTGCTCGGCCCGCCACAATCGTGCGCGCTACCCAGAACGGTGCCTGTCCGCCGTCCGTATTGAAACGCAGGGTATTGCCGCTTACCCAGCCGCTGCTCCAGCCGTTGCTGCGGATTGTGAAATATGGCGCGCCGGTGGCTTCGTTGGTGGGCGCTAGGTCGGTGGCGATGTTGCCAGCGGCGACTACGCCCACGGTTTCGCCGATGACCTCAAAGCTGGTGCTGCTGGTGAAGCGGATGGCCCAGCGCTCTTTAATCGCACCCTGGTTGGTGATTTCGATGGGGCTGCTTACCAGGTTGTATTTCGCCGTGGTGTCGTCGCCAGCGCGATCATCTGCCCAAGCGCCACTCCACGATTTCTGGTGAAAAGCATTGTGTGCCCGGGCGCGTAGGTCGCCGTACAGCAGGGCGGCGCTGGCGATGGTGTCGCCTGCCGTGTAGTCCTGGGACAGCGGAATGTTAAGGCTGATTTGCCCGCCGATTTGTACGTCTGTTGCCAGGCCCATGTCTTCCACTCGGTTGAATACCTGCAGCGGTTCGGTCACGGCGTTGGCTTCGGCATCGATCAGGGCCAGCGGGTCGGCGAACGTCAGGGTGCCGGCGTCGGTGTCCAGGGTGTATTGGTATGCCGCTAGGCGGTTACCGTTTGCACCCTCGATCCAGACTTCGGCTTGGTTCACTCGCGCGAAGTCGATCACTTGGCCCGGGGTGGCGGTGATGATCTCTTGCTGCTGGGTGTTGCTGATCACCACAACGTCGCCCAGGTTGAACTGCGGCACTCGCCCGTCGCTTGGCAGGCGCGTTGCATCCAAGCCCACTAAATCGGCGTCCAATGGCAGGAAGCTGTAGCTGACGGCGCTGTATCGAACGGTCGACGGGTTGATATCGATCTGGCTTGTGGCCACGTTACTCCACTGGACATTGACCAGGCCGGTCTGGGTATCGACAAAACCTTCTGCGATATTGGCGCCTGACAAATTTCCAGCGGTGTCTGCGGTCAGCGTTATGTTGTTGCCTTCGAGATCGGTTGCGTTGACGATTAGGCTGCCTTCGCGCAGGGGTGAGCCAGCGGTGCGAAAGATGGTCTGACTTGCGGGGGCCTCGTTCAGCGTTGTGGCGCAGGCGATCAGGGCCACGGCGTCGCTGCGCCATGAATATGCTGGGTATTCTTGCAACGTTACCAAGCCGGTAGTGTAGTCGATGCTGCCCACAGCGGTGCCCGCGTTGGTTGTGGGCGACCAGTCTTTGATGATGGAGCCGTTGCGGTCAAAATATCGTTTCCCGGCAAAGTCGAAAACCACGCTGTTTGCAATAATGGCGCGCTCGCTTGTGGGCGTCAGGTCGATCGTCATCGGCGGGATCGGCCGCGTGATTGTCTGGATCTCTCCGCCGTCTGCGGGGCTTGTCCACCTAATCGTCGCGGGCTCTCCTGACACGTAAGTTTCTGTTCCGCTCACGGTGCTGGATTCCCATCGGCTATACTGATTTTTATTAATATTCCGGTGGTTGTAGCTGATCCTCGCATCGAAGTTTATTTCGCCGGTTGCGTAATTGACGGTCCCTAGAAGCTGCCCTTGCCAGGATCGCTGCAGCCCGCCGGCGCCATCGTCGGTCAAAGTCGCGTTTACCGTTTCGTAGTTAAAAGTGGAGGTTTTGCCAAACACTTCGTTATAGGTGTACTTAGTGGTTATCCGCTTCAGGGTCACGTCGATGGTGATGGAGCCTTCTTTCATCGCTTCCATGGGGGTGAATGAGGTATCCCCGCCCTCATTAATGACAACTTGTTCGGTTAGCTTTTCCGTTCCTCTCCAATCCGTATAGCTGATGCTGTAATCGCCGTCGGTTGGGGAGGGCGATGGGTCTGGTGATATGAAAATAAGCCCGGTTGCGTAGCTGACGGTGCCGGAGCCATCGCCGGCCAGGTTCCCCTCTCCATCATCGGTCAGTGTGCGCTGCGTGTCGCTGGTGAACCATGAAATAGTGACGCTGTTCGGCGCGATGGGGCGCTTCGGTAATGGGTTGTTGTACCTGTAGTCTGGTGCGCTTCCGCTTCTGTTTACCATTCCGATCGGCATTTTTTGCTCCTTATCCTGTGTAGTTTTCGCCAACTTCTATTCGCACTGTCGGGCTCTGGGGCGCGCTGGTGCCGGCCTCAATAATGGTGCCCTGCTTTTCGCCCCATGCGATGATGATCGCGGTGCCGGAGTCGGGCAGTGCGGCTAACGTGAATGAGGTGGTCCCTGTCGCGTAATCCAGCGTCCCTGTTCCGTCCCCCTCCAGCTCACCTGCGCCCTTGTCCTGCAGCAGATACCAGTTTCCCTGCGCCCGGTATTCGACGGTTAACGTGGCGATGGCGGCCACGGGGTCTGTTTGGTGTACCCAAGTCAGTGATCGGGTTTGCTGATTGACCTCGAGCGCGGCTTGTTTTGTTTGCTGGCTGATCGCGGCGCCTGGTGTGAATGTGATGGTGGTGTTCCGCGCTGTGGTCCCGCCGGTGTAGGCCGCTCTAACTTCGCCGTTCTGGTAGTCCACCACGCTCAGTTCTTCATCCAGGTTGTTGCTTCCGCCGGTGTGCACCAGGCGCCCGCCCTCGTCTTTGTAGCTGCCGTTGTCGCCGCTGATGGTCAGCGACCCGGGCACAATGGCTCGGCCGGTGTAGTAAACGCCCGCCCCGTTGGCGTCTACCGTCACGTTCCGGATGTTTGCCAGCGTGATGGCCTGGGTGCTGGCCGGCCGGATAATGGCCGCCAGGGCTCCGGCTGCCTGGTCGGTGATGGCGTTTTCAGATTGTGCACTGGGTACCAGGGGGGCGAAGGCGCTGGCGACTTTGATAGTGCGATCGCCGACTGCAGCAGGTTCGGCCAGTGGCGATGCGCCCATGTACTTTGCCGCGTCGGCGACCTGGGTTTTCAGGATTTTGGTGCTGCTGATCCGGTTGCCTGTCGGGTGCGGATCGCTGCCCTGGAAGTCCTCACGTAGCGGCTGCGCAAGCTCGATCGCGTAGGTTTTCAATCTGAACTGATAAAAGCTGTTGCCGCGGTCAATCGTGAACGTCTGTTGATCGATTTCGACTCCGGTCACTCGCACGTACTGCTCTGCGCCTGCGGCCAAGTCTTTCAAGACAAAAATCTGACCGGGCTCAGGGTCGCGCTGGTTGCTGGGAAAAGCTAGGGCCTGGACGGCTCTCTGGCCTGCCAGTTGTTTGCCCCAGAGCCAAAAGGAAGACTCGGTGCTGGCGACAACGTAGCTCTCGATTCGGTCTTGCGCTTCGGTGCGCCGGTCGGTGTGGCTGCCTGTGGTGAACAGCAGGGCGTGGACGTTCGGGTCGGTTGGCCGTTCGCTCAGAATGGTGTGTGCGCCGAGCAGGGTGTCCTGGTTGGCGGCGTTGATGTAGAGGTACAGCTTGCGCAGATTCACGCGGCCGTACACGCGGTCCACTCGGCTGATGTCGGGGAACGTGTTATTGACTTGGCCGCTGACAACGATCCGGCCGCTCATGCGCCCGCCGCCGTCGTCGGTGTCGGCCATCACTTCGGATTCGGCGAGTACGATCTGGTCGCTGCTTATTGTCATTGGGTGATCTCCATTAGGTTCACTGTGATGGCGTACTTGTGTGTTGCCCCCGGGTTGGCCAAGCGCCAGATTGGCTCAGCCTCGATAGCAGGTCGGCGGAACATAACTGTGAAGTTTTGGCCCCAAAGCGCCAGTGTCATGACTTGATCGGCCAGACTGGCCATGGCGTAAAGAGCCTTAACCGTTGACCGGTCTACCCACACCTCACGGCCACCGAAGAGAGTGATGGGCCTGCCGTCTTGCCGCTCGTCTTCCTGGACTACTAAAGATCCGGTGAGACTGTAATCGGTGCTGTGCTCAACGGTTGTCCATGCAAATTCGTCCCGCCAGTCCATATCAGGAGGCAGGCTGATAACGGTGGTACCGTCTGTGAGGGTGATCTCGGTTGCCATCAAACGCTCCTGAGGCCGGCTTGTTCTAGTATTCTTAATAGGGCTTGAGGGTCTTCAGTTTGTATTTCGGTTTGGCCACCACCAGGGCTTTGCAGCACTATGGTTTGCCGTGAGCTGGGCTGGCTTTGCTGGTTATTTGTGGTTGTGTTGCGCTGGCGCTCGGAGGCCTGGCGCTCGCGCTCGGCCTGCTCCTGCTGGGCGGCTCGATCGGCGGCTTCTCTTTCACGCTCGTTGTCGGATTCGCGGCGGTTGTTCTGTTCGATAGCGTTGATTTTTTCGAGCTGCTTTAAAGCTTTTCCATAATCTGCCGCTGCGTTGTCGGCGCCTTCTTGCTGAGCTTGCTGTTGCATGTCCAGCAGGCGCTTGCGTTCGGCATCGTATTGCAGGCGCTGGGATTCTTCGGTGTCGCCCTGTATGTCTGCAAGCCGCTGAGCCAGGGAGTTTAGGGTGGATTCTGCGGAGCTGTTCAGGCTTTCGATTTTGTTTCGGGCGGCGTCTATGGCGGCTTGCAGGCCGGAAAGGCGCTGGTCGTCTAGCAGTGAGAATTTATTGGCTGCGCTGTCGCTTAGGCGGGCCAGCTCTTCCATTGAGTAGGCGCCGGCCTGAACCTTCTCCGTCAGTTCTTCTGCAGCGATGGCTTGGTAATAGAATTCCTGCCGGGCTTCTGCTGCCGCCAACCCGACTTCGGTGAACCAAATCCCGAGGCCGTTTATCTGCTCTCGCGCCTTTGCGATCTGGGTGCTGAATCGGTACACCGTCTCCCGTGTCTTTTCTAGGGAAGCGTCCAGGTTCTCGCTGTCTTCTACAAAGGCATCCATGCCCATTTTATTTTCAAACAGATTGCGAGTTGCGGCACTTAACTCGGTAACTGATACTCGTGCTTTGGTCAGAGCTGCGCCAAAAGCATTACCAAGTGCTTCACGGAAAGCGTCGCGCAGCTTTTTCGCTTCTTCAGCGGTTTGTTTGACCTTACCCTTTACTTTGTCGAGGCCCTCCGTTGCGTCGTCAGCTTGATCGGGCACGTCGTCAAGGCCGATATTCAGGTCCAGGCCCTGCAGTTCGGCCATTTTCTGGCGAATGGTCTCAAGCGCAGCATTCGCGCCAACTGCTCCAACTTCGCCAGAATCCTTTAAGCTTTCAATCCGTTCTTTTAATTCATCCAGCTCTTCCTTCGTCTTTGCCGATCCGATTGCGCTGCTGAGATCGGCTTCAAGTTGTTCAGCGGTTTCTTTGGCCTTTTTGCTGATTTCTTCCAGGGCATCTTTCACGCCCTGAGCGCCGAGCGCGCCGGATTCTCCCAGTGATTCAATCTTGGCCTTTATCGCATCAAATTCTTTTTTGTTGCTGACAGACTCCAACGCCTGCGTAAAGCCATCTTCAAACGCCTGCGCCGCCTGCTTACCCTTCAGTCCGGCTTTTTCAATTTCTTCCGCCAGCGTGTCGATTCCGTCAATGGCTTCCTGGGCATCTTTGCTGATGCCTTTCATCACCTTGTTTACATCAACGCCCAGATCCGCAAGCGCTTTTCGCGAAGCTTCAACAGCGGCTTCCTGAGCCGCAATGCGATCTTCAACCAGGGCCTTTACCAGCCTTTCGGATTCAACTTGTTCTTTCGATAGCTTCTGAGCGAGCTTTCCGGACTCCGTGCGCAGCGCATTTTCAGCGGCTATGGCCTCGTTCAATTCTTGCAGAGCTTTCGCCTGAGCCTCGCCAGAGCTTGCATAGTAATCAGCCCACGCTTGGGTGGTGCGACTTACCGCGGTTTCAACCTGGCCTTCCAGTCCGCCAAGCTGTTTCGACAGGGCAGCCATCTGAGCTTCTGACGCGGCCAGTAGCTCTTGTGTTGATTTTTTGGCCTCTTCACCTGCTTCTTTAAGCGTTCCACCGGCTGAGGCGGCAGCCTCTTCCACATCAAAAAAGACACCAACAATATCCTTTCCAGCAGACAGTGTGTTACCGCCCCACTTCAAGGTTGAGTCAGCAAGTTCAGATGTTTCTTTGCGGGCCCGGGCCGCGAGGTCGGCAACCTTTTGGTAGCTCTCTTCGGTGATGGCACCTACGGATTCAAGTGCGCTTGCCAGCTTCTCGGCGCCGGTAAGAATAATAGCAAACTGGCCAGCCACCAATGTTCCGAACGCCGATATCGCCGTCCTCGCGAAGCTGAACACGCCCTTCAGGGTGCTGCCAACGATCGATAGAATGCTTAAAATTCGGTCAAATTGGCCCGCGACATCGCCAGTATCTTTGGACAGCTCGGTTATAAAATCCGCGGCCCTCTCGGTCAGGCGCTTGAACAGCGATACCAGCTTTTCGCCAGCCTCGCTTTGATCGAACAGGTCTATCAGCTTATCGGTAGCCTCGCCAACCACTGGCGCCAGTTCAGAGCCGATGCGCTTGGTCAGCCCTTGCAGCTTTAGGTCAATACGGTTGTAAACATCATTGGCTTTATTGAGCTTGTCCAGCTCAGCATCTGTGTAGATTGCGCCGCCTTTCTGAGCTTCTTCGAATATGGCCTTCAGGCCTGCGGCGTTGTCTTCAAGCAGCGGCTGTAACTGGCTGGCATCGCTGGCCAGTTTTTCCAGCATCGCGACTTGTTCGGACTTGCTGCCAATTTCGCCAATCGCGTTGGCAATGGAAAGCAGTTGCTCATCAGGCTGAAGTTTAATGAGATCTCTAATATCGAGATTGAGGCGGTCAAGTACGTCGGCCGCTTCGCCTGTTCCGGTGGCTGAAAACTCACCCAGGCGCTCGGTCATACTCTTTAGTATATCTGTTACTTTTTCGCCAGACAGTCCCACGCGGTCACCGGCGATACGCCACAGCTGCAACTGTTCGCGGTTTGCGCCAAGGGCGTTGCCGGTGTTGGTGAGTTCGTCAGCAACGGCAGCTTGGCTTCGGGAAAAGATGGACAGGGTGGCAACCGATGCACCAGCTGATGCTAAAAATCCCGCCACCGCGAGACCCGTAACTTTTAAGCTGGTGCCAATCTTGCCCAGTGTTGGGCTGAGTTCCTGCAGGCGCTCACGGAACCCGCTAACCCGATCGCCCGATTCTGCAACATCGTCACCCAATTGCCGGCTGCCATCTGCGGCCGCCCGGGTGCTGTCGCGCATTTCAGTCAGATCGGCTGTTACGCTGCTAATCTCTTCGTCTACGCCGGAAATTTCGCGCTTGATGCGCAACTGCTCGTCAGACAAATTGCTGGTGCTAACTCCAGCGTCAGACAAGCTGGTGCGCAAGCCGTTTAGCTGGACCTGGTTGTTTTGCCAAGCCTGGCCCGCCGCTTTTGCAGCCTGGCGAGCTTTCTCAAATTCTGTGCGCTGCGCTTTTGATGGGTTTTCGGTTTCCGCCAAGGCCTTGCCCAGCTCAGTAGCGCGGGTTTTGGCATCGTCTTGTGCGGCGGCTAATTCTTTTGTTTGACTTTTAAGGTCGGCGAACTGTTTAACCAGCTTCTGTTGATCACGCAGCCCCTTCAGGCTGTCCGCCAGGCCTTCCAGCTTTTCACTGGCTTCGCCGGTATCTTGCCCCAGAGCCTCTAATTCCTTGACCAGCTGGCCAATGGATTTCAGGCCTTCGGTGCCTGCTTTTATCAGCAGTTCAACTTCTTGCTTTTGCGCTGCCATGGGGGCTCCGGGCATAAAAAAGCCCGCACAATGGCGGGCTTTTCAGGTTCTATCGGTTTTCAGGCTGGCTGGGTCAGATCACTTCACGCCGCGCCAGGCGTTCTGCCTGGGCTGTGGTGAGGGTGACCTCCACACCTGCCAGCAATTGAATGCCGTTGTGGCGGTGGGGTTTCTTCAGAGTGGCCTTTACTACGTCACCCTGGGCTGCTTGCGTCTCTTGCTTAGACATATTGCTATTCTCCTGCCTGTCGTTTTGGCTGTGTGGGTTAGTCTACGAATTCGATGGCGTAAGGGCTGGTTTTGCCTTCGGGGGTAATCATGGTGCCCTCAAGCGTGCCAGTCACAAACTCACGAGACATCAGGTCCATTGCCTGTGTGGCACTAAAGGTGGCCGCGAACACCGTCAATGTCACAGGCTTGCCGGTCACCAGGTTGACGCCATCCATTATGATTTGGCGCTTCTTGCTGATCTCGGTTGCGCCAAGTACGCGGTTGCCTTTCGCAGCCAGGGTGTCGTAATCGATGGTTACCGACACGGCAGCCGTATCGTTCAAGGCTCGGATAAGGCCGGTTGCAGATTCGACCTGGTAATCTTCACCAAGCACCAGCACAGTTGAGCCTACAGTTTCTGTCACAACAATGGCTGCGACATCGATGTACGAGTGTGGGAATTTGAGCCACATTCCATTGATTAGTGTGAGCGCCTCACCAGTTGCGGTTTGAACCCCAGCATCGAAAACTTCAACGGTACCCGCCAGCGCATCCGCAAGTAGGTCAGACGGCAGGGAGTCGAAGTCCATGGCGATGCGGGGCGCTGCGCCTGGTAGGTTTACGGAGTCCAGTGCCTGGCCGAAGGTGTCGCGCTCAGAGCTGATACGGGTGATTTCTTCAGGCTGCGGGGGCGTGAGCTCCAGCCGGGGCACGTTAATCGGGCCGGCATATTCGGTGGCGGCGCCGTCAACTATTTTGGCCATATAGATGTTGCCGGCGAAAATGAGGCCTTGGTCTTGATAGGACATGAGGGTTAACTCCAGTTCAGGGTGTTGTACGTCAGGATAATCGGCAGGTAGATCGGGATGATTTTGCTACCGAGTTCTATGTCATCGAGCTGAGCCTCGCCGGCTACGATCTCGACTGCCAGGCCTTTTAGCTTGATGCTTTCAGGCCTGAATACGGTGCGGTATATGTCTTGCAAGAGTTCGTCTTGCCGTGCGCGGTTGCTGGGGCCTCGCTCCAGGTACGCGACAATTTCCACCGTGCGTTGTTGCAATGTTGCGCCACGGCTCTTGGCGGTTACGCGATCACTCAGGTTTCGAATACCCATGCACGGCAGAGGGGTGTGCTCGTCAAAGTACAGGGCGGGGTCTTCATCTTGCACTTCACTAGGAAGATCTGTGGCATAGCCGTTCGCAATGGCAATTTCTTCCAGCCTGGCGATCAGTTCGTTGACTACTTGAGTTGCGATTGCGCTCATTTTTTCAGCTGCTCGTTATAGCGATCAATGAATTTTCCGCTCAGGCCTTCGCCCACAGATTTCACAAAGGCGGGGGTGGCAGCCGCTTGAAAGTGAAGCTTTACACTGTGGCCGGCGGCGGGTGCCATGATGTCTTCACCGGCTTTGCGGCGGCGCGTCCACACGATTTTCCTTTTGCTTTTTGGGTTTACAAAGCCCCATACACGCATCAGCTGCCCTCCCTTGCGGATCCACACGCTTGCGCGGGTGCCGGTGCTGTCGGTGACACGAATAGTGGTTTTCCAAAAACGGTAAGGGATTCGTCGGCTGGTCGGGGCCAGAACGGCAACGGGCTCTTTGTTGGTGGCCCGGCGCAGCGATATTTGCCCGCCAGCTTTAGCGCGGGATACGCCGTCACGGGCTATGCGTTGAGCCAGTTCCTTTTTGCTGTCACGGCCCTGGTCGTTTATTGCAGCCCGGGTAGCGCGGCGAATAGCCTGTGGCATGTTTTCCAGCGACTGCACTACGCTTTCGATGCCGTCTAGTTGTATTCCTAGGCTACTGCGTGCCATTAGCTGGTCACCAGCACTTTGAGGGTCACACCGTTGTCGCTGCCCTCGACCACGCCATCCACGGTGAATGTGCCGCCGAACAAAGCGATGGTGTCGCCGCGGCGGCCCCAGGGGTAGGGCAGCTGTGGCTGAAACAGTTCGATCTGCATGCGCGGTTCGCTCATGGGCCCGGTGTAAATGTTTTCGCGGGTGATGAACGCGAGTACTTCAGTTGTTTCAACAGCGCCGCGCTGCCGGTATTGGGCCGTGCTGCCGATTATTCGGCGGGCTGACACGGCTAATTCGCTGCGGTTGTATCCCGGCTCTACAGATTCAACCACGTACCACATGCCTTGGCGCCGCAGCAGCTGGCCCTGCTGCATACTGGGACGGTAGCGCATCTGCACATAAGTGCTGTCGGCGGCGCGGATTCCGGTTTGCTCGCCGCGGCCAACAGATTTCGGTTCTTGAAAGCCTGCCCACAGGCTGCCAATAATTGGCCAAGCTGGTTGAGCACCTTCGGTGCGAGCAGAATAGAGTGTGGCGCGGTCTTTAAGATTGCCTGCTTGCATGGTTAACCTGCGGGGTGAATGACGTAAGGGGCGAGCAGCATTTCAACGCCAAGCGGAAGCTCGCTCGAAATCGTGCCGATAATGACCCCCTCTCTGTGCGCGTAGTAGTGCGCAACCATTAGCAATATGGCCATGCGGATATCAGGAGCCAATGTGTCACTACCTTTGCTGGCAGTAATGCTAATGCTCATTGCTCGGCGCTGGGTGCTTGGCCAGGCGTTTGGATAGGCCGGGTATAAAGTCGGATAAACGCCACGGTTATCCAGCGTGAGCTCACCAGCGTTTAGCGTTTGTGTGGTACCGGTGGCGTCGGTGTATTCCACGTTAGTTACCGCTTTCACAGGCGTCCATGGCAGCTCAATGGCTTGTCGGTCTGCAGGGAATCTGTCGATAACGTGCCGGGCACCTTCTGTGTAGGCAATGCTTTGGCCTGTGCGCTTTTCGGCATGGCTTATGGCCGCGTCAATCAGTGCTTCGATAAGGCTGTCTTCTTCCGTGAAGTCTTGTTCTACCCGCAGATGGGATTTGGCGTCCGGCAGCGTAATCATTGAGCGTTCCTCGTGCGGACTTAGGCTTTGGGTTCTTTGTCGGTTTCTGGCTCTTTTGGCAGCTGGGTTCCTTTTACGGCCACTCGCTTTTGAATCAGACGCTCGGCTTCTGCTGGTTGAAAACCTGCGATGTCACCGCGAACATAGCGGGTGAATGGGCGCAAAAAGGTGACGATTACATTTTTTGGGCGCGCGGTATCTGTGGCGGCCGGTTCGGCGTTGTTTTCCGGCGCTGCTTCGAGCGTGTTCTTAGTCATGGTGATGGTGTCCTGTTGTGCGAAAGGATGGCGGGCCAGTTCTTGGCTAGCCCGCCAGCTGGTTTTCTGTACTTACCAGATGATGCCGGTACCCAGCACCAGGCCTTCAGGGTGGCGGAAGCCTACGTCATGCTCTGCTACTAGCCGGATCAGCGACTGGTTGCGGGCAAACGCAGATACCAAATTACCGGCGGCGTCTTTGTACGTGGCTTCGCGGCTGAAATCGACGGACATACTTTCACTTTCACCGATCACGACATCGTTCCAATCGGCGAAGTAAATTTCGCTTTCGTTGGCGCCGGCACCGATGTTGTTAGGAATGGTGGTGGTGGACGCGAACGGATAGCCCTTCAGCACTCCCTCATTCATTTCTGGGTAGACTTTGTTGCCGTTTCCGTCGCGCAGGCCGAACAGCTTCATGTAGCTGGTAGGCGATAGAGCCCAGCCTGGACGTACCATCATGCTGTTTGCATTCATCAGCATAAGAATTAGCGCATCAAGGAACGCGTCTATGGTCGCGAGGTTAGCGGTGCCTGACCAAGCCACGGTGCGGCTCGCGGTTTCGGCGGTTTTCTTAAAACCGGTCGGGGTGTTGCTTGTGCCGTCGTCGCGCAGGAAGGCCTTGTCTTCGCGTACGGACTTGGCGTTAAGCATGTCGTTTAGGACCATTTGCTCAACTGAGTAGCCCGCGCGCCCAACCAGCTGGTTGCTCATTGGCACCAGGGTGATCTGGGTCTTGGCGCTTAGCTGCACGTCGTCGAACGCGGATTCAGTTGCCAGCACGTCTGCACCTTCACCGACATAGCCTGAGGTTGCGCCACCGCTAATGCGTGGAAGCGACAGATTGCCATTGGGCAGGGGCATGACTTGCGCGCCGAGACGACGTACCACGGTTTTCGCGCGCAGGAGTTCAACGACTTCATCCGCGATATTGGTCGGCACTATAGCGCCACCGCTGCCTGCGCTGGTTTCGATGGCCATCGCTACGTCGGCATCGTTCAGTTCGTCACGGGCAAACTTAGTGGCAAGCCCCAGGTCCCCTTTACCGGCGGCGATGGACATAACCATGCGAGCGGCTTTGGCGCCGACGTACTGCTTGGCCTCTTTTTTGATGTGCACTGCTGCTGACGCAGCGGCGCTGTTACCCAAGGCGCCCAAGGCGTTTACCGGCATGGCGGATGCAGCAGCCATGCGCTCGGCGCCTTCCAGGCGTTGAATTTGTTGGGTGATTTTTTCGAAGTCAGTGGTCAGGGCGTTAAAGCTCTTCAGCTGCTCTTCGTTCAGATCGCCTTCTTTGGCCTCAACCTCTGCCAATGCTTGTACTTTGGCGTTGATTTCGGCGCGGTTGCGGCGGAGTTGTTCAATAGGCATGGGTATTTCCTCTTTCTTTCAGGCATAAAAAAAGACACCAGACGGTGCCTTTAGGGTTTCAGCTCCGCCGCGTGGCTAGAGCTGGCAACGGGTTTCCATGGCACGGGCTTGTGCGGTGATTCGCTTGCCTTGGGGCTGGGTGGCTTGCCTGTATTTCGCGGCAAGTGCATTGACGGCATCTTGAGCTGGGGCAATTTCGTCGATCAACTTCAAACTCAGTGCTTCAGCTGCCGAGTACAGACGGGCTTCGGTGGCAACGATGGCCGCAACATCCAAGCCTCGATATTCAGCAACCGACGTTGTGAACATGTCGTAGGCGGCATCAAGGCGGCGGCTGATCTCCTGTTCAGCTTGATCGGTTATGGGCTCGTGGGGTGATGCGTCATTTTTGTGCCCACCGCGGAAGTAGGTGTTAAATTTAATGCCGGCGGCTTCTTCAGCCCTGCTCATGTCGTAGGTTTCGATAATCACGCCTATGGATCCGACCATGGCTGTGGGACTAGCGACGATGCGGGTACATGCAGCAGCGAGAAAGTAGCCGGCAGAGCAGGCGGCAAAATTGATCAATGCGGTGATGGGCTTTTCGCCGGCCACCAATCTAATGTAATCGGCCGCTTCTTTGCAGCCCATTGCAGAACCGCCGCCGGTGTGAAAATCCAACACGATCTCCTGCACCTGGTCATCACGGCGTACGGCTTCGATTTGGTTACGCAGCATCTCGTAGGACACCAACTCCTCGCAGCTTTGAGTGATTTCGCCTCGTCGCGGAACCAGAACACCATGGACCGGGATAACCGCCAGCTGGCCGCTGGTTTTGTGGGTTTGGCTGGAGCGCTGTTCATCGTCTGCCAGCGCTAGCGGGGCTGTGTCATGTGCAGAGTCTGAGGCTTTGCCCAGCAATCGCGGCTCCAATACGGATTTGATGGCGTTCACTAGAGCGGGGGTGGCGAACAGCGGAACGCCGAACACCATTGCGGCTACGTGTGGGTAGTTGATCATGCGCGACATAGAAGTTCCTCAATGTTTTTCATTTGATCCGGAGTGGCGTTTAAGGTGTTAGCTGCTTTGCCGGAGTCGGACATGTTCAGGGGCGTTAAGTAGCGGTCGCCGCCGGTGATGGGCGACATGTTTTCAAGACGGCGGATATCGTTCACTGATAACCAGCCCCAATTGCGGCCGATGGCGTAGGCTTCGTAACGGGCTTTTTGGTCACCACGCAACAGGCCGGAAACGTTGAATTCTATGTAGAGGTTTTTGCGTTCGGATGGCAGCAGCAGGTCGCGCATCATCGCCGCTTCGTGACGCTTGATCCAAGCCATCAGGGTATAGATGACATAGCCCAACGACATTTGTTCGATACCAGAGCCCCATGAGGAGCTTTTATCTTGATGCTGGACCATGTGTAAGGGGATTTTGTACAGCCTGCAAATTTCGCCGACGCCGAAGTTCCGTGACTCCAGAAGCTGGGCTTTTTCATTATCCATGGCTAGTTGCTTGTAGCTCATGCCTTCTTGCAGCAGGGCGACGCTGAATGCGTTGCGTAGGCCTCCACCGTGACGCTCGTTGAACTTTTCTAGAAGTCGGTCAACTTTGCTTTGGTCGGTAATAGGTGCCGCTGTATCTGGCCGCTCGATGACGCCAGACATAGTGGCTCCGCGTTGAAATACCGCAGCGGCGTGGTGTTCGGTGGCCAATGCCAGGCCGATAGAATCTGCGTTAGTCGCGATGGGAGACAAGCCCACAAAGCCGTCTAGAGAGAAGGCCTTGATGTGGTGCACCATGCGCATCGGAAGTATTTCGTCAAACTCCAACAGGTTGTAATAGGGCAGGCCGTCCTGGCCTTTCAGTACTCGCACTTTTTTCGGGTGGATTGGGATCAACTCTTTAACGTAGCCGCTTCCGTCGCGATCTATTAGGGCAATGTGGTTACCCTCAATGCCCAGGTTGCCTTGCGCCTGTTCGTAATATTCAAACGTGGTGTCTTTTTTGTTTGGCTGGCTGTGGATGACGTCGTATAGCGGGTGGTCTGTAGCGCGTTCGCGGCCGCCTTTACTGTCTTTACGATAGAGTTCGCATGGCAGCTGCGCCACGGATTCCGCAAGCAGAGTGACGCAAGCCCGCAAGGCCGCCAAGGCCAGAGCACTTTCAGTGTTTACTTGGGTGCCGGCGCGGCTGGAGTGGCCACCGATTGAGCTAATCCAGGTGCTGAAGTCGTTGCCGCTGGCTTTGATGTTGGCGGATTTGAAAAAGCTTGGTAAAAACATTAGCTGCTGCCTTTTTCGCGTTGGGTAAAGTCACGAACGGCCATGGCGCGAGCGGCCATGAATGACCAGCCCAGGCAAAGAAAACCGCCGGTGATGTAACCGGCAGGCTCGTACACCAGCCAAGCGCCAAAAGCGATCAGGGCAGCACCGGCCAGGCCAATAAAGAATGTGAGTGCGTTCATCAGCATGTAACGTCCGACGTGTCGTAAATGGATTGTTTGGGCTTTTCGGTGTCGCCAAGCATTGCCCGGCCCACGGCCATTATTAGGGCTACGGCGCCGTCAATTTTGTTGTCGTTGCCTTGCTTTATGGGCCTTACCACGTCGTCGTTGCCGGCGATGTGTTTGCCAATCACGTTACCAATACACCAGTTCATGATCGGGTTACCGTCGTGATGGAATCGGCCGGACTCTATCGCGGCCTCCAGCTCCTTCATCGGGTCGCTTAAGTTGGTGTAGTTCTGCGAGATCGTGATGGGCTGTAAGCCTTCGTCCATCATTTGGTGCGAGAGGTTCGCTGCGCCGTGTGGGTCAATTGGGCAGCCCACGCTGGGGCTGTGATGGTGAGCGGAAACAGCGGCTGCGAGGATTTCCCGGTAATCCACTTCGGCGCCTTCGGTGGCAGTAAGGTGTCCGGTGTTCACCCACTTTCGGTACCGCTCCGCTTGCTTCCTGTTATCGCCCTGCCAAACGGTGTCTTCGGGCACCCAGAACCGGGGAGCCACACAGTAGTAGTGGCGCCTGCCATCGATGTCTTGTTTGTACAATCGAACCTTGGCGGTTAAATCGAGCTTCCGCGCCAGGTCAAACGACATGATGCTTTCCCAGCCTTCGAACTGGTCCAGTGCCAGACCTTTGTCTTCGCAGCGCTTCCAGCTTTCGAGGTTAAAGAAGCCGTCTTTTGCCGACACCCAAATGTTCAGGTGTCGAGTTTTAAACTTGTTGGCGAATCGCGCCAGACGTTTGCCCCGGCTCTGCTGCGACAGCAGAAAGTCTTCGTAAACTGAAACGCCATAGTTAGGGTTGGCTTTTCGCAGCGCCAAGGTGCTGGTCCAGTCGTCTTCCGGGTCAATAGTGTAGATCAGCCCGAACAGTTCGTCGTCTTCATTGCCAACCGCGCCATCAAGCATTTCCACAACACGGGTGTGCATGTCGAAACAAGGGCTTTCGATATTGTCGCCAGCGGTGGTGATTGCCAGCATTAGTCCCTGTCGACGTGCGCCCATGCCGGTCAGCATGGTGTCGTACAATCCAGAATCATCGTGCTCGTGAAATTCGTCAACGATACCCAGGTGCGGACTGGATCCGTCGCCAGGGTCGCCGATTACAGGCTCAAATACCGATCCGTCAAGCAGCGTAAGCTTTTTGGCCCAAGGTATAAGGCCAAAGCGGCTGCGGAGATTCGGTAGCGCTTTCGCCATTTGCAGGGCAGGCTGGAAAACCTTCCAGGCTTGGTTCTCGCTGCCTGCGCCGCAGTAGACCTCGGCGCCACGTTCGCCGTCCCCAACCAGCGCGTAAAGGCCAACGCCGGCAGCGATAATGCTTTTGCCGTTTTTGCGTGGGACGCAGATGTAAGCTTCGCGGAACCGGCGTAGCTTGTCTTTTTTGCGAGTCCAGCCGAACAGCGTCGAGAACGCAAACAGCTGCCAAGGCTCCAGCACGATGCGTCGCTGGTGCAATGGGCGCTTGGCCCATTCGCCCTTGGTGTGCACGAGTAGCTGTATGAATTTACAGACCCGCTCGCCTTTGTCTCTGTCAAATCGGTAGGGGTAGGCTGGGTCTTTCTGGCTTTTTAAATCATCAATGTGACGCTGGCATGCTGCCTGTGTGATGCGCGCCGCGGGAATTCTGCCGGCCACCACGTCGCGGGCATACTTCGTTGCCGCGTTGACGTTCGGGTATGTGGCCATATCTAGAATTCATCAAATTCGTTGCCTGTGTCGCTGGTTTCTTTTTTGCCGCCAGCGCCAGTGAATCTTGTGCGGCTGAGCGGATCTAGGCCAAGCAGTGAGCCCATCCGAGCCATTTGGCTGACGCAGTCGTTTCGAACTCCCACGGCGGGGTGCTTTTTGATGCCGTCGGCCGTGGGTGCGGTGATACCTTCCTCTGTAATCATTCGGTCAGCTTGAAGCATCATGCTGAACGCGTTGCAGTAAGACAGCAGGACGGGCGCATCTTCTGGCTCCATGCAGCCGCGCTTAATCAGGATGGCGCTCTGTTGTTTCCAAATGCTGACAGCGAATTCATCGCGCAGTTGAACGGGTGGCGCAATTCGTGTGATTGAGCTGTTTGTCTGCGGCGGCCGGTTCTTTTTTCGACCTCCGCCCGCGGATCTCACTGATGTGCCCACTGTCGATTACCCCGTCAGAAAATATTTCTTATTTCGCGCGCAAAAAAATACACTTAAGAGAGGCGGTCGAGCACGCGAAAAGCTGTGGACTTTAGACCCCCCCCCTCCCGCTCATCGTGTGCGACGCAGACCGCGGACTGACTCGTCTTGAGTTTTGATCTTGTGACAGGGCCAGCATATGGCTTGAAGGTTGCTATCATCATCTGTTCCGCCTTCCGCTTTGTTGATGATGTGGTCAACCGATGATGCGGCCGTGATTCGCCCTTGACCGATGCATACCTGGCATAAGCCCTTGTCGCGTTTGAGTATGCGGACCCTTCTCTTTCTCCACATCCCACCATAGCCACGCTCTGTGCTGCTGCCGCGGCGGTCGTCTTCCCAGTTGCTGGCCAGCGCCTTATGCTCACCGCAGTACCCGTGCCGCTCGGTGGACAAACTCTCGCACCGTGGGTTGCGGCAAGGCTTAGGGGTGCGCGGGGGCATTGGCATTCCCTCGTAATAGGTGTTTATTTACGGTGCTACTTGCTGCCGTCTGCCGGCGGATAGTTTCGACCAGCTGCTCGTCATTCATCCTCGGTTGCCCATTCTCTGAGCAGTACCTTGTCGCCGTTACAGACTCTAAGCGCGGATTTCAGTTGTCCTGCGTACTCGGCAACGTGCGCCCACTCGGTGCCGATGTACTCAGGTACCGGGCATTCAGCGAGCAGGAAGGCTGGTGGGTGTAGGTAAACAGTGTTGGTCTTATAGATCGTCTGTGGGCTTGCGCAGCCAGTCACCAACAGCAGCAGGGTGAGGCTCACTGGCACACTGATTGTCTTTGAGCGCGTCATGCAGTGCCTGCCTTGCTTGAGTCAGCTTTGATTCTGCGGTTTTGCGTGATTCGATGTGCCGCCTTGCCAGCTCGTCGCGGCTGATGAGTTCTTCCTGCAGCGTATCGGCAACGGCTTTCTGGCTTTCTGCACTATCTGCAAGCTGCGAATTGATTTGATTCAGGCGCTCAGTTTCGCCTGCAAGATCCTGGTTATCGGCATAAAGCCACCAGATGACCGCGCCCATGGCTAGAAAGGATGCCCCGGCAACCGCGTACACGACCATCTTGACTCGCCCTGTCAGCATGCCCAGCATTATGATTTGCCCTTAACGGCTTCCACAGCGTTGCCGCAGTAGTAGTAAAGGAGGTTTGCGCTAAACACCCATGCCAGAGTTTGCGCCAGTGGCACAATGTCGGCGCTTATGCTGCCGATTATGATCTGGCCGAGGATGACGTAAAGGCCCAGCAGACTGGCGTAGGCCATCATTCGGCGATGAAACCACCACTGGTTAGGATTTGGGTGGCTATCGGTCACTTTCTATAATCCGGTCGAGCTTTGAGTTGATCGTTCGCAGGTCAGTTTTTAGCTCATCGAACTTCTTTTCAGTGCGCCCCTGGTCGATAACTCTGCTCTGCTGAATATATTGAACGCTTAGCTCGACCTTGCTAATGCGCTCATCCTGTGCCGATAGCCGCTGCACGCCGGCATAAGCTATGCCAAGAAGCGCCAGGATTACGGCAATAGGTATCCCTTTGTCGATGTGCCAGCCACGGCGACCAGTATCATCCATCGGCAGTCTCGCCAGTCCGCATAATCTCCGACAGCTCAACGGCGCGCGCACCGACTTGATTGGCCCACTTTGAATCAAGCATTTCTCGTGCGGCGGCGGCGTACTTCTGTTTTCCGATAGCTTTCCACATGCGCTTGAAGTGCATCAGGCCGTTAAAGCCAAGGTTAAAGCACATATTTGCGATAACGGTCTGACGTATTGAGTCCAGCGAGCGGTATTCGTCAACTTCATTCAGCTGCAGTTCAACTTTGTCGATGTCGTTTTTAAGCATAAGCTCTGCTTCGCCGCGGCTTATTCCGACATCATCGAGGTTTCGACCAAAGCCCACCGTGAGTTTCCCAACGGTGTCGAGGTAGGGTTTTAAGCGCAGGCCTTCATGGCGTTCAAGCTGCGATGTAAGTAGCCGGCGATCCATAAAAGCTCCGGGAATAAAAAAGGCCCAAAAGGGGCCAAGGTGCGGCGTAGCTGACCGCGTGGAGATGTTCGGGGCACAAAAAAACCCGCGAGGTTTGTGGCCTGCGGGCTTTGGTGGCTCTTTCGAGCAAGTGCAGATAGTGTGCGCTGTAATCAGAAAGCTGTCAATACTTACAGGCTGTATGAATTAACAGGTAAATAATTTAGTTTTGTGTGTATTTAAGTGTTGCAGGTAATAGTTTTGTGTGTACAATAGTAATCGTCAAGCAAATACACGAAAAGGACTAAAAAATGTACAACAGCGAATTTGTGGTATTCAGTCAAGCATTAGACGATAACGCCGTTGATCTCGGTTATGAAAGCGGTAAAGACATGGTGTGGGATTGCGTTAGCAGCCAGTTTCCCGGATCTGATCACAACGAAATTCAACAGCTTGTCGATGCTTTGATTGTGGTTATGGAAGAGGCTCGGTCTACATCTCCGGCAATGGTTTCTAACAACTTTAGAGCCGAATGGAACAAAGAAATAAAACGGAGAGCAAAAGAGGTTACTAATTACAGAAAGCTTTTTGAAAAAGGGGGCGTCGAAGCAATTGCGGAAGTCGAAAAACGTGATGCGGAAAAAGAGTATGCGAAAAACAGCCGTTTTTACGACAGCGCAGAAGCTCTTGCAGAAAGTTACACGCTAAGAGCGTTAGCGCTGATCGGCGTAAAAAAATGAACAGCAAAAAAGAAAAGCGCCCAAACCACCGCCCCCGCGAAATGGAAGGGGGCAAGCGCCGCAACGTCTACATCGACGCCGAGAGCTGGCGACTGGCTCAGGAGTTGGGCGATGGCAACGGCAGCGAAGGTATTCGCCGCGCTATCCAGATAGCGAGTAAGCGCCCTACGCCAGCGTAACGACTCCAAAACCCTGAGCATCAGCGGCGAAGCAGCCAAGGCGATTGCCGATTACCAGCAACGCCACGGATTGCCGAACCGATCAGCAGCTATTATTCGTGCCACTTTACAGGAATTAATTATGAGCCAATCACAAGAAATCTACCGGCCCAGTTCGAGCTTCAAGGGTACAAAATTTCGAGTCATGAGCGATGGCGTAAACGTCCGAATCCAGCGCCAGTCTCCAGACAGCCAATCTTACAGGACGACAAACGAAATTAGCCTGAGCGAGTGGGAGGAATTCTACCGCAAGCATGATCTGGACAATAACGACGACCCTCACCCAATCGCCGTACTGTCCCGCCCTGACCCATTTGAATGAGCCGCGCAACGAACGAGCCGCTACCTAAGCGGCTTTTTTCCGCACCCCCGCCATAAAACCCTCAAGCCGCGAATAGGCACTGCTCACACGCTGCACAAAAGCGCCCACTTTACAGCCTGCCTCATGCGCACACGCGGCATCATCCCACAGAATATAAACTGGCTTATCTTTCTCAAACGGATCAATGGCTTTCGCTTTCGTGCGACCCCTGAACGCTCTATCCAGCACAAGCGCCTGCCGCTGCTCCGGTTTTAGTTCCTTCATCAAATCCTGAGCCTGCGCGAAGTCCTCCGGCCACTTTTGCATCCGGTCACAGATGCCGGGCATTTTATCGACGCCGTAATACGCTGATGACTGCGGTATCTCGCCTTCGAAATCGGCTATTTTGCCGCTGACGCCGATGCCCTGCCACGCCAGATCCTGCTCGCAAGCCAAAGCGACAACGATAAACCGATCCACCACTTTCTCCGCTTTTATTCGTACCGCCTTGCTTTCCGGTGTGCGCTCAGTCATCGCCATAAATCAGCCCCTCAGACGGTTAAATAATGCCCGTATCGCCACTTGCTCACCCTGCCCTTCACGCTGCCAGTCGGGCATATCGAAGCCCTCAAAGCGTGCACCAAACCTGTCTTTGCAGCTCTTTGCAGCTCTTTGCAGCCTCTTTGATGGGCTCGCCAGTCAACATTGTGCAGGGCTGGCCGGCGACGATTGCGATTAGTCCGATCACTCCACAGGCTCGTATGTGGCCTCGAAAATATCCTGCTTGCATGGGTATCGTTCACCCTTTATGCCTGTAATTATCCAGTCGCCAGGGCAGACGACATGCCCGCCCTCAAGTGTGTCGATCCATCCGTGGACGTTCATCACCTGACCGCAATGGCGGCAGTCGTCCAACCCGGAATATCGGCGAACTACATTCCCTTCAGTTTGAAATGGGTGCTGCCCAGCATCTCGGTTGTCAACTACTACCGCGTCATCTTCTGGGTGGTCGCCGTTCTTAAACCATTGGGTCGCATCAATAACTACTGGCTTCTTTCTAAATTTCATCGCCCTTTCTCCACTTCCAGTAAGCGCTCATACTGAGCCTGCGATTGATAGGTGATCTTTATGTGTGCTGGTAACTCGTCCCATCTAGTCATAACCCCACCATCTCTCTGACTTCCATCACGGTCACACGCACACCGCGCAGTGTCGTAGGGCGGGGTTTTCATACCTCATCCCCAGCCGTAAACGGCGCCGCGTTCAATTTCCGCTTAGCCGGCTGGTGCCAAATGTCACGTGTTTTAGGCTCAAGCGTGAGTGGCGCAGTCCGGGTGCACGAAATCATTTCTAGCTCTCCCACGTGCATGCCATTGTGCATGGGCAGCTGGCGCTCGCAGCCCGGGCACGGAATATTCATAATGCCACCTTCTCTTTTTCTCGCTGCCAGCGAATCCTTAGGCCGTGTGCCAAGGAGCATTTATTTCCGCAGAATTTGCCCATCCCTATCTTGATCTGCCCAAATCGAGGCATGAACTCGCAGCCACACTCTTTGCACTTTCGAGTTCTGGCTTTTTTTTCTAGATCGCCAAGCCTGTTTTTTTGCTCGTGCGGAAGTAGCCCCAAAGCTTCGCCAACAGGCCAGTTGCGGCGAATTCTCGTCAGTATTGTGTTGGATTTGACGCCGGTTTCTTCCTCCCACTCAGCAAGGCATTTGGTTGCACCGTTGAACGTCAGCCTGTGGTTTGATCGGCGATTCCTTTGCTGCTCTTTGCGGGACGCCCAGCGAAAATTTCCGGGCCCGTATCCCGCGTCGTTCTCAATGCGATCTATTGTCGCGCCGGGAAACGGCTTATCGCCCACGTCTGAATAAAACAGGTCAAAGTCTCTCCATCTATCACAAACGGTTATCCCTCTGCCTCCGTACTGGGGGTATTTCGCGTTTCGCTCATTGGTGCAGCGCTGGATCATGGACGACCAAATCTTATAGATCCCCATGACTTCTGTTCTTTTTATCTTGGTCGGTCTAGTCACTATCACAGCTCCCCGGCGCTAACGGCCTTCGCAATCGTCCTTACGACCCACTCAAACTGACGAGCCCATAAGTCGGGGCTTTCGTGGATTTCATTGTGGTGCTCTCGACAAACCGGCATGGCCAGCAGATCGGGGGCCGTCATCCCCATGCCACTAAGGCCGGCGCCGATTATGTGGTGAGGGTCATCTGCCGGCCTCTGGCAAATTACGCAAGGCTGTGTCTTCACCCAGTCTAGGTAAGAGCGATTGTCGCCCGCCCGAGGCTTACGCTTCGCCCGCCGTTTCATTGGCGTCTTCGCCTTAAGTTCTGCCCTAGCTTTCAGCGGTGTCTTGCGGTTAAGGGTCATAATCACTCCACATTGCCTGCGTTAAAGCGAGGTTTAACGGCTGTTGCCGGTTTGTTTTTGTCCAGCTGGTCCACTTTTCCGCCAGCTTTTAAAAACGCTGCGACATCGCGTTCGATCTTTTCCCGTTTAGCCTGCGTGGCTTGGCTGGCCATCGTTTCGATTCTCACAATCAATCTCCGTGGTACCTCTGACCGCCTGGGCCATATCCCCGGCCGTTGTCTTGTTTGGCCTGCTCTAGCAGCTGGCGCCGTAATTCGTTGTTCTCTTCATGCAGACGGTTCAACCGCAAGCGCAGCTGAATCACCATATTTTCGGGTGCCAGAGCCTCGCCTGTTTCGTTGTCGACCAAGCCAGTCGCGTTGCAGTCGTGGCATGGCATTTGATGAAAAAGGCCTTGAATCATTCCGCTGGCTTTGCAGGTCGGGCACGATTTCAGTGGGCAGATCTGCTGGCGGAAGCTGGGGCCGGTCCGTTTATTCACGCCGCGGCCCCATTGCCAATGGCCGCAATGACTCCGGCAAGCGCAAAAAAGGCGAAGAACGCCGAAAACCAATAGGTTAGATTTCTGAATGAGTGGTCGCACAGAAACGAAGCGATCAAGATATGAAGCATCAGATCCCATGTGACAATCACGCCATACCTCCCAGACGCTTAACCTGTCCGGACACGCAAGATTCCAGGTATTTCTGGGTACCCCGCTGGCTAATCTGCGCAATGCCGAGGTCGCCGCCGGCCTGGTAAACCTGTCGGGCTTTCTCCGCATCGCCAATCAAGGCGGGTTCATCACCGGCATGGCCACGGCCAAACGTGTCAGTCAGGCTGTTCTCATGCTCGCAGGTTCCGATCAGTTTTCGCGGGAACGTTGCCGGGAGCTGAACGGTGAATCCCTGGTAAAGCTTCAGGAATTTGTTTTGCAGGAATGGGTATTCTTTGCCGCTCGTAAGGGCAAGCTTCTGCCAGCCACCCAGGCGCTCGATAGCGGCGTGAATCTTGGGGTCGTCAAACACTACTGAGCGATGGCTGCCGACACAGCGCACAGCTAAATCCACTTTTGCCCAGGCTTCACCGGCAGACGACTGGCTGTTACCGGAGATGTGCTTGATAACGTCCGCCGGCTTCGGGGCAAACTGCCCGGTGTCTGGGTTGCGAATATGCGCAGTAACGCCGTGGCTCACATCACTGATGCTGTAGTGCTGAAGCGCTTCGAAGGACAGCTCAAGCATCGATTCGGTAACCGATCGACCGTAAAGGGCATAGGCGCCGGTCCAAACGTCCTGGAACTCGAAGCGGTCTTGGTCATTCATGGTTGTACACCTCGCCTGCTGGCTGGCCCATTGACTTGCGGGCGGCCCATGCAGTGCCTACCGCCTTGTTTTGTTCTTCGATTTGCTGTGATCGGTTCGCGGCTGGTAATGCCGCGTCACGGTCACGGTTGCGCTGAGTGACCAGCTGGCTCCACTTTTCGCGAAGTTTGCAGGGGCTTTGGACGTTGGAAGACCAGAACGCGTGCTTCCGGCACCAGGCGAACAGGGCCTTGATGTGAACGGGCTTGCGGTTGTCACACTCACGCATCAAGCGAACGCTGTTTGCCCAGCTGGCTATGTTGGGCTTCCGTGGGCGATCGTCACCCAGCTGCTCGGAAATGCTGACCCACATCCACTGCGCCAGCTCCAGATCTTCAGCCGTTCCCCAGTGCTTGCCGCTTTGAATCGCTGCTTCTGGCCGTTTTGGTTCGCTTTCAGGCTCAGGAGGTTCAACTACGATTGGCTCAACAGTGTCCGGCCGATCAGGTCCGGACGTTTCTTCTGCCGTAATCTCTGAAGTAGTCTCTGTAGTAATCTCTGTAATAGATTGGCGCTTTCCGCCAGCCCTGTTTGGCGCTTTCGTACATTCTTGATTGGCGGATTCCGCCATTCTGGAAGTCGTACCCGTACAAACTTGATTGGCGGATTCCGCCATTCTGGCGGCGAGCCCTGATAGCGCTACTTCCAGAGCATCGGTGTTCACGCGGAAATAAAGCTTGGCGGGAACTCCGCGGCGATCTTCAGACAGAAAGCCAGCCTGAACCAACCGTTTGCGCGCAGTCTCTTGTTCACGCCGGCCAAGGCCCGTTTCCTGCTGCCATTCGGCCTGTGATTTGTAAAACCAACCATCCGTGCGATTAGTACGGCTGCGCCAGTAACAGCATTGGGAGAGCATCAGGGCACCGGTAACACCCACGCCAAGGTCAACGTAGGCACGGTGAAACGCGATGGGTCGGCTTAATAGATCGATGGTGCTCACTCCAGCCCGCCTTGTAGGTTATTAACCGCCCACTTGCCCGCAACCCAGTTGATGCCCTTAGGGGTGAACTTAGCGCCGTTGTAGGCGTGGTCATTCTTGGCAACACCAGCGCGCACCACGAAGCGGCCAGCGTCCATGTGCTGCTGGTATGGAGTCCACTCGCCGCCAAGTTTGTACATGATTCCTTTTTCTTCCAGGAAGGCACGAAATTTGAATTCATTAACGCCCAATAGCTTGGCGACCTGGCGGAAGCCTTTAGAGCCAGTCTCGGCCGTGACGTACCGGTCAACGAACTCGATAGCGGGCTTTGCCTGCTCCAGCAGAGATAGTGCTACCTGCTTGCGCTCCATCTCGTCAGCCCAGGCACGAGCAGCAATGGCGGGGTTGCTGAAATCGGGCAGGGCGGGTACGTTTGATTCCAGCTCACGCCACCGGTCGACAATGGCAGCGCGGTACCGGATGTTGTAGCCAGCAATCAGAATGTCGCACTCGCGGCGAGGCAGGCTGAAGCACGGTAGCGTGCGGCCGGTGCTGTCTTTGTACTGAGCCGAAAAACCGGCTGATTGAATTTCGAGCTCTTCCAGCATCTTTCGGATGTCGGTTAGAACGTGCTTGTGATCCTTTTCGCACAACCCGGCAATGTCACGGCTGCTCATTGTCGGTTCGTTGTTCTTGCTGCTTAAAATTAAACCTGTCATTATTAACTCCTGCTTTTGATTACCCGCCGAGGTGTTTGCGCACCGTTTGAGGCGGTTTTCTCGTTTTAGGCCGAGGGGGCCTTTGTTGTAATCACTACTCTCACTTCACCGCCCACCACTACTTCATCGCGTTTCAAGGACGGGTGAATCCGAAAGTGGCAATCATCAATTCCAAGTGCGCCCGCCAGGCCATCGCGTCCCGACTTAAATGCAGCGATCACGTTGTCGTCATCACGAGCCAGGCGGTTCGGCGGGTAGAAATCTATAAAAACGTGCAACTCATAGCCGCCAGCCACAAGATCGCCTAGGGCTTTCACATCCCACTTGCCGGCCCGAATGTACTCCAGCGCAGTCATCCTGCAGTCGTAGCGGTACCGCTTAGCAGCCTTGGCCTTCTTTGACCAGTGGACTCTGGCGTTCGGGCTTAGCGCCTTGGTGGGCCAGGGAAGAATGATTTGGAATTTGTCTGGCATTGCCTGCTCCGTCTGCGCATTTCGAAAACTGTATTAACGTGACGTGTCACGTTCTATCTGTACTGCTCTGGACATTCCGCCAGCCTTGTCTTGCGCTGTTCTTTGTCCGTGCCTGCTGCAACGTAGGCGTTCCACTCACCCAGTGAGTTCATTTGGGTTTAAAAAGAGCCAGGCTTTGCAATTGAACGCACTGCGGCCATAAATCCTTTTTGCAGATCCGTTTTTGCTATCGCCACCCACCGTTGATCCAGTGAAGCGTTTGCCTGCAATTCCTCAATCAGAGACCCAGCTTCTTCCGCCTTCGCCTTAACTGCGTTCATGGCGTCGATTTCTTGTTGTGATAAATCTCGGTATCCGGTGATCTTCTTGTGCTGGTTATCCATTACGCTCTCCGGTTTTTTGGTTGTAGGCTGTTTCTGAAACAAGAACTGTTCTGTGTCCGTTATGTGTCGGGCTACTTACGATTCGGCTATCTTCCAGGGCGTCTATTAAGTTGCCTGCGCGCATATAACCAATCTTTAACTTGCGCTGAACCATGCTGAGTGAGGCGCGCTGTTCCCTGATAACGAGAGCCTTTGCTTCGCAAAAAAAAGGGTCGGCGCTTGATTCGTGATTGCTTTTATCCATGCTGCACCTGGTGGTTAGATGGTTCGGTTTGCAGCTTTCCGCTGGATCCGCTGCTGCCGCGCGCTGATAACGCCTGATCGACGGTCTGCGCGATCACGACTGCGCTTGGTGTTTGCGCGAAATGTCCCAAGTGCTGCGCTGTCGTGGATGCACTTGCCGACCTCTCTTTTGGCCGTGAACCCGCCGCCGTAGACTTCTGAAGCTGCATGAAATGGCTGAATCGCCAAAGCCGCTGCAGTTGCTGAAAGAAGCATTCGTCTCATTGCTGTTCCTCCCCAAATAAGTTGTCAGGCCAGATTTGCGACATGGCCTAGGTCGTACGCATTCACTATTTCGTCTTGGCTAAGTTGCTGTTGCTCTGGCGGTGTTACATGACTTCTCTTCCGAGTAGGTTGAAATCAGCCTCATGTGTAATCCGGCTATGCCGTCACTGCCAAAGGGCCAGTTTCACGCCATGGCCCAGGGCGACAAGTTCCGCAACTGTCATTGCGTTGATGTGGTGGATGAGGCTGGCGCGAATCCCTCGCCGATCTATGAGGGCCGTGGCCCGTGATGGAACTAGGTTCCGATCTGTCTCGCATCAGCCTGCACATTCACCGCATCTGCGAAGGACTCACGCGGGATTAACCCGTCACACGCTTCCGGCTTGCGTGGGAGCCCTTCCAGGTGCGGACTCGTAACGTGAGTCACTCGGCAAATCACCCGGGTTGTGCAAGGTCACGCGTTGTTCTGCGTGGTGGACACTTCGAGCTTTGCTGCTGCGGTTATTCGCTTCCGGCTCCCATACCAGTTGCTCTATGACACCCACCTACAGCTGGGGGCTGGCCGACTAATGCCGCGGGCCAGGCGCGGTGTGCAAAACACTGTACAAATAGCCACCACCGTTCAGGGCGGTATGTTTCGTGACTGAAAACGGTTTAATGGAAACCATCACGCAGCCTCTCCTGGCTCTTTGCCAGCAGGGAGGCCGTCGGTGGGGTTCGGGTAAACATCGGGGCGCAACTCGTGTGGCGTGATCTGCCAGCCAGTAGCCGCACAAACGGAGATAACGTTAACCGGAGAAACTTGCCGGATGCCGTTTCGGTAGTGCTTGACGGCCGGTAATGAGACCTCAAGCTTTTTGGCGGACTCTTCGAGGCCAACCATTAGGATGTACGCGCGTATGTTCATGAGGGATACGATATGTATACGCAGGCTTTCAGTCAAGCCCTAATGGATACAAAAAGTGTCATTGCCAACATAGATACATTGCGTACCATTCAAATTATGAAAACTTGGCAGGACCGTGCCCGGTCAATAATGGAAAAAGACAATATCACCCAGGAGCACATCACCGGTGTACTTGGAGTTTCTACGCGCGGCGCTGTTGGGCATTACTTCCAGGGGCGCCGGAAAGCATCAGTTGAGCAGCTGAAAGATTTAGCCGACTTTCTTGATGTGAGATTTTCTTGGCTAATATCAGGCGAAGAGCCGGTAAAAAAATCTCTATTGTTATCTGCAGAAGTAGTGGAAGCCGGCAAAGCCGACTTCAACCTATCTGGCCAGCCCTACGTCCCGGGTACTGAAAATCCGCCAGCGATTGTCCCTCCTGAGTTTACTGCTCTTCTGTCCAAGGCTTCCCCGCGCTCCCATAAGCAGCTATTGAGAATTTTTGAAGCGGCTGCTGATGGACGGCTTTCCGAAGCCGATATCAACCTAATCAACCAGATCGCAGAAAGGATCGCAACTAAGGAGTAAAAGGCTATGGAGGCTATTGGGTTTGCGACCCTGTACACGAAACCACGGCGGCTTGAAGGGCAGGATAACGTGTCTGAAGTGTGGGTAGCCGATGCCCTCACGCATGAAGGTGATGTTCGCCTTTACGTCAAAAAAACCAGCAAAGAAGAAATTATGGCTGAGTGCCTGGCTTCGCTGTTGGCTAAATCGCTTGGGTTGCCGGTGGCGAAAGCTTACATCGTAACTGACCCGGGAGACCTGCTTGGGGGAGGGGTGTTTGCAGGAAGTGAAGACGCGGGCGCGCCTTCTATCAAACAATGGTTGAATCTTCACGACCAGACTGTATTAAAAATGTTGGCCGGCTGGAAAAAATTGCACGAAGTCGCTCTGTTTGACGAGTGGATTGCAAATCCAGACCGTCAAGGCGGTAATCTGCTATGGGGCGGAGGCGAAGAATGGGTTTTAATCGATCACGCCATGGCCCTTTGGTCTGCCCTCGGGAAACCTCACCCTGACATGCCCTTCCAGAATATTCTGGCGGGATTCATCAGCGATATCGAAAAAGACATGGGGCCTGCCCGTCTACGCCAGCTAAGTGGTGAATTTGCTGAAAGGTGTAGTGAAATTGATCACGAACTGATTATTAACGCTTCGCAAAGTCAGCACATTGGCATGTATGAGCGGTGTGAAGTTACGCTATCATCGTTAGAGACTCGTCTTTCTATGCTGCCTGCTCTGTTGTCCAGGCACGGTAACCAAGCGGACTTTTTGCCATGATCACCCAAAGCTCCCCTTTTCCCCAGTTGCCTGAATACCAAGCCGACGGCATGGCCGTATTCATGGAACCTATAGCGGGCTCCGGGGAGCGGATTTGCGTGGCTGTTGCTGCCCAGGGTGTCGATAGAGCGTACCAGGTTGTGCCTGTGGTGAGAGATGAGACAGCCAAGTGCATGCTCGGGCACGCAGGTCCAGGCTTTATGGAGATGGTGGGCTTGGTTGTTCGCAGCCTTGAAGAACAGCTTAAACAAGGGATTCCACTGAGTATGTGGACACCACCTATGTCTGGCGTGCACTCCGGCGAGACAAGAACTGGGCGGGTAGTAGACCTGACTATGATGCTGCGCACGATGGCAAGGAACAGCGCGTTTCTAAGCCGTATGGCAGATTTTACGGCAGATGATGAACAAGAGACCCCTGTTTCAGATCGCTGGCTTACCCAAGTGAAAGAGGCTATGGCCGTAAATCACCCCGATCTGGTTTGCAACTTTAGCCGAAAGCTTCAGCTTTATAACGGGGGCTCCCCGACCACGTTTGATTATGTTGGCGGCAATTACGCTGCTCAGCTGTCACGAATTTTACCCGGCAATTCACTTTCCACTTACAACCGGGTTGCGAAAGCCAAGATGTGGGAGTTGATTTCCCTGCGCGATAAAGGCCACTCAGGGCTGTTCGAGCTGGAAGGTTTTGAACTGATCCTATATCGCCCAGGAAAGAACGATCCGAGCTTCAGCGAAAGCGAGATTAATCGAGTGTATGAGGTGTTTCATGAGCTGGAAGAAGAGGCCGACACTCAGGCCCTTCGCATTCACGGCGTAGCCAGCCCCGAATCTGCCGTACAGCATATTCTTATGGGCGAAGCTGCTTGATTGGCGCCGCTCAGATAAACAACAACGTTTAAGGGACTAAACAATGAAGAACAGCACCAAATCTGAAAGCGCCAAATACCCAGCGTTGCGCATTATTGCGGCTTGGTACAAAGCCCTGGGCCTTGTGGTTGGCGGCATATTAATCATCGTAGGCGCTGTATCGGGCTGGCAAGACGAGAGTTTCGTGGCTTTTATAAGCTGGGGATCCGCTGGGGTGATTTTTATTATTCTGGCGGTATCAATCGCCGAGATAATTCAAGTGTTTTTAGATACCGAGCGCAGCACACGCGATAGTGCGGGTTATCTGCAGCGGCTGGTTGAGCTGCAAGCTAAACCACAACCGTCGGCACCTGCACGAGCAACGCCAGCAGTGCGAGTAAGGAGACCACCAGAGCCACAGCCAGCAACACCTTCACAAGCTGACTCCATCAAGGTACTGATTCGCGGGCTGCATGAAGACGGTCTGACGGAAGAACAGATTGTGAAGGAGCTGCAGAGCGAAAATATATCTACCTTAGATGGCGCCAACGGCTGGACCTCCAGTGCAGTTCGCAAGGTTCTTTCGAAAGAATAGACCGCCAGCCTACACACCGAAGCGCGGAGCGCCATGACCGAGACACGGAAAGCCTCACACCTACGCATACTGCAACACGGGCCCAGCGGACCATCCGACTATTACGCTGTAAAGTACCTGGTTGACTCTGGGCTGGCGGATGCTCACATTCGGCTGTCTTACTTGCAAGAAGATTATGGACAGGTGGTTGACGTGGTTTGGATCGGTGCTACAGCGTCAGGGCAGGACTACATTGAAGAGCTTGCTGTCGATCACGTCCCCTATGATGTTGCCGGTGAACACCATAAATATCAGCAACCACGGCTTAATGCAGACCGGGCGGTTGAGCCACCCAAGAACCATAGCGATAGGCTGAAACAAGCGCTTGGAAAAACCAGTACGCAAGTGCTGCTGGTTATTGGCGGAATTATTGTTACGGTAATGGGCAGCGTAGCCGACAACGCTGTGACCCGGTTCCTGTCGCTTCATTTCGAGTTCTTCCGGTAACGGGCGCCTATGCCCTGAATACCGTCAACAGTAGCCTAACGCGAGGCTTGGCTGCAACCTGCGAGACCTACAAAGCCCGACTCCATAACCCGCCACTGAGCGGGCTTTTTCTTATCCGCAATAATCCGCCAGCATTAAGCTCCAAGTTCCCGCTGTGCTGACATTGCCAAAAAGGCAGACCGGCTCATGTGGCGGATCTTGGCCTCGTCATCAATACGTCGCAGCAAGCCTTCTGGCAAGCTTACGTTCAGCCGCACAGACTTTGTTCTAAGCTTGCCAGTGTCAATATCCACCATCATCCAAATGCCGCCTTGGTAATCTGGGCTGCCCATCAGTTTTCCTAGCGAGGTGGGCGCTGGCACAGCCATATCCTCATCTTCGCAGTGCAACTCTACCGCTTCTTGAATGTTACCCGCCAGCGCGTCCCAGTTGTCCGCCGCTGAAAAGCAGCCGGGGAAGTCTGGCACTTCGGCGCCATGGGCGTGTGTGTCGTCGCCTGTGTGTACGTAAACGGGGAATAACATAATTACCTCCAATCCCATCCTGCTTGCCTGTAGATGCTGCGCAGAGTACCCAGCGGCATATCCTTTCGCGGGTGCGGCACCACTACGTGTCCGGGCTTTTCCGGGTGCTTGAACTTTTCGTGGTCACCTTTGCCGCCCACTTTCACCCAGCCTTCCGCCTTCAATCGTTTGATAATGTCTGCGCTTTTCATGTTGTGTACTATTACACAACACCGAATGGCCGGCAAGTTTACAGCCATTCGCCACCCCGAATGACTCCCCAGTTACCGGTGCGCTCCAGCTGACCATATTTCAGGGCGCCGAATTGGGGAGAAATAAAAACACAAATAAAAGATACAAAATGTATTGACTGTATAGATACATATTGTATACGCTAGACCCATAACGTTGATCAGGGAGACAACATCATGGGACGCAAACTTAAACCAACATACCCACGCATGCTCGTAGAGCTGGCGGACACCACACTTTTACCGCCACGCCGTGGCCAGGTCGTTATGCTCGCCGCTCGCGGAATGAGCGCCAAAGAAATTGCCCGGGATCTGGGCATCTCGCCAGACACCGTTTCGTGGCACCTCGACGAAGCCAAAGACCAGTTTCACGCCAGCAGCAGAGTGGATCTGATTAGCCAGGGCTGGATGGCGGGCCTGTTCCGCGCTCGCATGCTGACTTGGGCCTTGATGGTTTTCGCCATGGCACCAGCGCTGCGCAGTCGTCCCTCATCAATCAGTTCATCACGCCCACCGGTGACCGCCAGCCGTATCGGTCGCACCCAAATCAGCTCTCAGTTCGCATAAGCAGGAGAATCACCATGGCAACAATCACTCTAGAACTTCCAGATACCACACCCGTCATGTCAATCATCCAGTTCGCCAACTCTCTGGGTTGTGACTCACAGCTGGCCGGCGCTAACCACTTCCGTTTCAAACCACGTGAGCAGCCCGCCAGTGCAGGGCGCGTTGTCGCCTTCCGCTTAGCCAGAGCCGCGGTAAACGGGCAGTCAACACCTCCTGGTGCAGCATGATCGCCTACGAGCGCTTGCAGAAGCTGATCACTCTGGCCGCCAGTGAGCCCTCACAGATCGCTGAAAGCCAAATGTGGCCTTGGTGTGAGCTGGTAACAGTCGAAATTATCCAGGGCTGCCCGATGTATTTCGTGGGTGACGACGAAGTGAACGCGACTGCAGCAGCGGATGCCCTGGATAACAAGCCACAGCCAAAAGCAGGTGTTGCGTGATGGGCCGGTTCATCAGCTTTGGTGACTGGCAAGCGATGGCCAAGCAAGGCCTTAAAGACTCAGATATGAGCATTGAGTGCGAGGCGTGCGATGGCCAGGGCGAATCTGAACAGTATTGCGATTGCTGCGGTTCAGAGTCCGAACGCGAGTGTGAAGATTGCAGCGGTACAGGGCTTGTTGTGTTTTCCGAGAGCGGCGCCCGGGTACACCCAAATTTAACGTTCAGGACATACGTGACTCACGTTACTAAGGACATCAAAAAAGCCTGTGTTCTTGCTCGCTGGGATTTTCTGGACGTGGCAGCAGAGTTTTTTAAAGAGCAACGCCTTTGGGCAAACGGACAACGATAAACCAATTGGAGAAACAGGATGTTGATATTAACGCGCAGGCCAGGTGAAACCCTGGTGATGAAAACCGAAAGCGGTGAATTGATCAATGTGACCGTATTGGGCGTGAAGGCTAGCCAGGTACGGATCGGAGTGGATGCGCCCAAAACGGTTGCTGTTAATCGCGAAGAAATCCATATCAAGAAAGAAGCGGAGCGTTTGTCATGAGCCTTTTCGACCCCTGGCAAACCGTCAGCAACATGGCCCATGAAGCCCGCAAGAACGGCGGTTACGCAACGCTGCCCACACCAGACGGTCACCGCCTGCTGAAGTTGTGGCGTATGGGGCCGGTAACGCGTTTTTTTATCGGCGCTGAAGAAGTGGCAGGCCCTGAGTTTGCGGACGAAGTGCAGGCTCAATACCACGCTTGGCAGCATCAACAGGAGATGAAGCACGGATTCCCGGGAGTCACAGGCTTTGTTGACGACTGCGATTTGCAAGCCACAGAGCTCACAAAGCGCGAGTTGGCCGAAGTGCATTGCCTTGCAGCCCTTCTAAGTAACGGTACAGAAGAGTATCGGGCAGTTGACGACGCCATTCTGGCCGTGTCGGTCTTAATGGATAAGTGGGCGGAGCGCGAGACCGATGCCTAAATCACGCAGCCGCGGCAAGGGAGTTGGCAGCATGAGAAACATAGCGATGGTGCTAGACGACGTTCCCGATGTAAGCGGCTACAGCGTTGAGCAGGTTACCAAGCTGGTACGCGATGTGGGCGTTGCTTACTTCCACGGCAGCGGCTGCGTTGTTTTGAACAACGGCTCATGGCTGCAGCCGGAACAGTGGAAGCTGCAGCTGGAACAAATGATCGACGATTGCGAAACGGGGGATGAGAGCGATGGCCACTAATTTGAGCGACTTGAACGAAGTGCTGTTCGCCCAGCTGGGCAGGCTGAACAACGACGCGCTGGAAGGCGATGACCTGGAACGCGAATTGCGCCGGAGTTCAGGCGTTACCAGCCTGAGCAAAGAGATTGTGTCCAATGCCCGGCTGGTGCTGGACGGAGAAAAACACCGTAAGGAATTCGGCATTGGTTACAAGTTGCCGAAAGTTCTGGAAAGCAAGGAGTAAGCCGTGAACACGCAACCCTACCGCCAGCCCTGGACGGCACAGCAAGACGAATGGCTGGCCCAGCTGCACCCAAACCGATCAAACGCGGAAGTGGCGCAAGTGATGGGCCGCAAGGTGCTGTCTGTGCGCAACCGCGCTGTGAAGCTGGGCTTGAAAAAGTCGCCAGAGTACCTGGAGCGCGAAAAGCCTGGGTGCTTTCGGGAAGGCCACAGCAGCTGGAACAAAAGCATGGCGTTCGAAGCCGGCGGCCGATCTTCGGAAACCCAGTTTAAGGCCGGTGGTGTGCCACCGAACACCCAGCCGATCGGCACCGAAGTGGTCGACAGCTACGGTTACCGCAAACGAAAAGTGCGAGACGACGCGCCCCGGGGACGGGCTGATAAAAACTGGCGGTTTGTGCACGTGTTGGTATGGGAAGAAAACAACGGGCCTTTGCCCAAAGGCCACATCGTGCGATTTCGTGACCTGGACGGCAGCAACATTGCGCCGGGCAATTTAGTGGCGGTGAGCCGTGCCGAGCATGCCGTAATAAATCGGTGGATGGCCATGGGCGAACTACCGGCAGGCGGGCTGGATGTGCTGATTACGATGGCACAAATCAAGATAGCCGCCAGCCGGCGGAGTAAGGAGTTAGCAGAATGCTGAATCAAGCGACACGGAAAATGGCGGTCCAGCTGCTTGGCACATCCGCAAGTGATTGTGAGTGCACCATGTTGCTGGCTGCTCAAAACCGGCCAATGGCCGCTCTGGAGCAAGTGGCTTTTTTGCTGCAGCTGATGAACATCAGCGGGCAAGAGAAAAAAGCACACCGCCTGGCGTTGGTGAAAGCAGGGCGGGCAGCACTAAAGAAGTTGGGAGAACTCTGATGGCACTCACACCCGCACAACGTAAGCGCCGCCAGCGCGAAAGCGAGAAAGCCCTGGGCATGAAACCTTTCCGCATGGATTTGGCCGCCAGCGAGCGAGCAGCCATTGAAGTCGGGGCGCAGGCAGGCGGATACGAAGACCAAACCGAGTACCTGCTAGATCTGGTTTACAAAGATCGTGACACGTCACAAAAGGAACAAACTGAATGAAGACGTTAATCAAACCAACACTGTGCATCTACCACGGCAACTGCTCTGACGGCTTCGGGGCGGCCCTGGTTGTTTGGATGCGGTATGGCGAAAGCGTGACGTTTCACGCGGGCCAGTACGGGCAGCAGCCACCAGATTGCACCGGCCATAACGTGATGCTGGTCGACTTCTCCTACAAGTTGCCAGAGCTGCAGCAAATCATCGAGCAAGCCAACAGCGTGACCATTCTGGACCACCACAAAACCGCCCAAGCGGATATTCAGCCGCTGCTGGACATGGGCACAATCCACGGCGAATTCGATATGAGCCGCTCCGGCGCTGCGATGACCTGGGACTGGTGCTATCCAGCCGTAGAGCGCCCACGCTTGATCGACATTATTCAAGATCGCGACTTGTGGCAGTTCCAGCTGCACGGTACCGAAGCCATAAGCGCAGCGCTGTTTTCGTACCGCCAAGATTTTGTTGTGTGGAGCGAGCTGCTGTCAGCGCTGGAAACCGGCGAGGGCTGGGACGAAATCTATACCTTAGGCTGTGCACTGCTGCGCAAACACAGCAAAGACGTAACTCAGCTGATCGAGCAAACACAGCGGCGCATGACCATTGGCGGCTATGACGTGCCCGTAGCCAACCTGCCTTATATGTTTGCGTCAGACGCCGGCAACATCATGAGCGAAGGTGAGCCCTTCGCCGCCAGCTACTACGACACCGCCAGCAAGCGCAAATTCAGCCTGCGCGCACAGAAAAATGGCGTCGACGTTAGCGAGATTGCCAGGCAATACGGCGGTGGTGGCCATGCTGCGGCTGCGGGCTTTGAAATGCCGATCGGTTGGGAGGGTGAGATCAGCGCCAGTTGTCCGGAAATTCCGGACGGCTCAGGCAGCGCCCTTGGGTTCACTGCCCTCTGCCACAGCAAGTCCCGGCAGATCGGGAAACCTGTTGGCTTTTTAGTCGAAAATGAAGCCGGTGGACTTGCAGCAGTGCACAACCTCGGGCGCGTTACGTGGCTTGATGATTGTGTTGCCGGGCCGGTTGAGAAGGCAGCCAGCGCACAGGATGGCGGGGAACCGGTGGCATGGCTTTGTGTCTACCCGGATGGTTCAGCGTTCGGCGCGGTTACTGAGCAGCGCTCAGTTGATGTTTGGATCCGTCGAGAATCCGATGGCCGAACTGTCTGCCCGCTCTACACCCACCCGCCCAGCGCCGAAGTTGTAAAGGAGCATGAGCGCAAGGCCCACCATCGCGGACAGGCAGAAATCATTGAGCGTATGTGCCAGATCATTAACGGCCTTCTTGATGGAAAATTTGTGCCTAGATATGGCTTGCTTGAGCCTTGGAAAACTACGCATGAGCGGCTAACGGAAAGGCTTTCTAGTCCGACCAGCGCCGTGGTGCCGGAATGGATGCACGGAATATCCGAAGGCATTAAAACCCAGAACAACAGGATTACTGCTGACCCGCTGTTCGTTGTTTTTCAAAAGCACGAAATAGTCGTTGACGAGGATTACGACTATGACCGCATATCGTGGGGAAATTCGGATGGCGAGGCTGACGACGAAGTTCAAGCCCGGCTAGATGAAATGCGGTCAGACCCTGATAGCGACTTCTTTATGGATAACGAGATAGAGCTACATGACGAAGACACTGGTATTGAGGATTTTCGGCGCTGCGCCCTGAAAGAAATCGAAGAGTTTGTAACAGCCTGCTTCACCGAGGCCGGCGCTAACGATTATCTGGCTGTTAATGGGCACAACTTGAGAAAGCCGTTTGTGTACGTGACTTCTCTGTACCGAAACGAAGAAATGAAACGCCTCCGCGGATGGCTAATGCAGCTACCACCAGAGCAGGAGCAAGAATGATGAGTGATAGTAGAGAAGCGTTTGAAAAGTACACCTTGATACCTGCTAATGCAGAGTTTTGCGACAAACATCAGATGTACAAACACAAGCAATACAAGGGCGTGATTGTTCACCCAATAAATGAGCTTTGGGAATCGTTTTGTGAAGGCGTTGAATGGCAATCAACCAAACCCGAGTTCACAGCGTTATGCCACAGCAAGGCCCGAAGGATCGGGACCCCTGTCGGTCTACTGGTCAAGAGTGAGGCCGGAAGCCTGGCAGCGGTGCATAACCTGGGCCGCGTGACCTGGCTGGATGATTGTGTTGCTGGGCCTGTTGAGAGAGAAGCCAGCGCACAGGATGGCGGGGAGGTGGTGGCGTGGATGCACAACAACCCCGAACGCTGTGATGTAATTCATACCAAAGTAAAGGACTTCATCACTAAAGCTAGCCCTTTGAATCACCGACCTATGAGCCCCGCCGAGCATTACACAATCCCGCTCTACACCAACCCACCCAGTGCCGTGGTGCCGGAGGATGAAGTTTCGCTGCAAGATGCGGCAAACAAGGTCTGCCAGCATTTACCGAAAAACATGGTGCTTTCACTGTGTATGGAAAATGGCGCGGCATGGGTCGAGCTTGGCGTTGATAGAATTGGCAGCGTCGAACTTCCAGATTCTGCCGACAAGACATTGATTAATCAAATTAATGACGCCTTATGTTTTGCTATTGGATGGAATGGTGATCTGGTAAAGCAGGAGCAAGAATCATGATTGATCTAACTGGAAGCATTGAGACAGACGATATGTCCCTATGCCCATTATGCGATAAGCCAATTTTAAATTACGAAGAGATAAGCATTTTTTCAGCCCACGGCATGGTTGGACTAATCCATAAAGGCTGTGCTGAGGAGCAAGAATCATGAAAGATTACCTACTGGTGAGAGGGTCAATCGTCAGGTTTCTGCTCGGGGAAGAGGGCGAGTTCGACCGCCCACCCGGAGAGGGCCCATTCTGGTGGCGCAACGTTTTGCGTAACGGAGTGGTTGGGTACCACGAAGCAGAAACAGAGCAGCTACTTGCACTGGAGTCAGAGCGTGACGCGCTCCAGGCGCGAGTGGCCGAACTCGTGACGGCCCTGCAGGATGCCGTGGACATTATCCAAGTGGATGCCAACACAGAGCAAAACTATGGCTCGCTGTGTCGCATGGGTAGCGTGCTGGCAAAAGTCAATGCTGACAAGGCTGGAGGTGGTGTATGAGCAACTTTAAAACTTGTGATCAACTGGTAGAGCACTTCGACGAGAACACGAAGCACTTAATAGACAGCGACACTTACGATCTGATCCGCATTACATGGGAAGCAGCAAGCGCCGCCATGGGTGATGAGAACAAGTGTATAAAATCAGAGCGTGACGCGTTTCAATCGCAAGTGGTTAATCTGGAGAAAATCGCAAAGCGCCTGATTTTTGATTTTGAGCACTACGAAAACGGAGAGCCGCACATTGACGACATACACAATATTGTTGCTGATGCTCGGAAGTTGATTGAAAAGGCGGAAGTTGATGATGAGCACTAAATACAAAAGCAGCAAAGACGTTCCACTTAACGTAATCACAGCGCGACTAGAGGAATTGGTGGACGCGATAATCAGGCCGGGCGAATTTAATGACAACGAATTCACGATGCGCATACCCGCAGAGTGTGACCGTGATGCCGATTTAGTTATCTCTGAGGCCGGAAGACGGCTTAACGCGATTCAGGCACAAGTTTCTAAGCTTGAGTTAGAAGAAGAAGGCGCAAAAGAAGCATTTGCAGTGGTCGCTGACAGTAATGAATTGCTTAGGGCCCAGGTATCCAAGATGGACAGCGCCCTTAATTTAATGAGGCATGAGCTTGATCGGGCACGGCACGCCGAGTCCAACAAGGCATGCCTAGGCCGACACTTTGGAGGTAGTGTATGAGCGACTTTAAAAGAGAAGCAAGATACTACGTAATCAAGCAGAAAAACCTGACCGAAGAACAGGACACAGCGCTTTGCGATCTACTGTCAACCTATCAAGTAGCGTGCACGGACTGTGTGGTGGTAGAGAAAGACTGGCTAAATTATGAGCACACGTGGAAAACAATTCAGGATGTTGTGTCGGAAAAATTCTGCGATCCGTATGAAGAAATTTATCAGCTAAAGGGTCAGCTTGAGCAGGCCCAGGCGCGGCTACAGTCAGTGCATGCTGACTTACTAGAGATTCATCGTGTCACTGCTCATGTTGCTGGGTGGACTGGTGAGCCTTTAAGGGAGGAGCACCTGACAGTTAGGCGTGTTAAAGAGATGTCTATCTGGCTCAACAGGACCGTGCAAGAACTCGATCGGAGTCGGGCGCGGGTGGCTGAGCTTGAGCACAGAGAAGATGCGATGTGCGACCTGCATTACGCAAATGGAGCGAAGCAGGGTTTCTCATGGGGCCAGGTGTCAGACGAGAATGCGCTGCATCAGTGCGTATCCGCTCGCATGTCGGAAGGTGTGAGTGAGTTGGTCGAGTTGCGCAAGGCAGGAGGTGGCGTATGAGTGAAAAATGCGATAGCTGCAGCGCAGAATACGAGGCCATCTATTGGGTTCCGGAGCATGTCTGGCAGAAGATAAAGCCAAAACAGGACGGGTTTGGCGGGCTGCTGTGTATTGAGTGCGCTCACTCCCGTGCGATTTCTGCGGGGCACGTCCTGCGGTTTTCCGGTTCGGATAATGGGTGGGGCAGCGATGAGTAAGCTACACGAAAGCAAAGGCAAAAAGGGTGGCCGCTGCAACGTAACGACCTGTCAGCAGCCAGGCGCGTGGTATTTCAACAAATCAACCCGCGCGCATTACTGCGAGAGCTGCGCAAAGGAGATCAACTGGCCAGGCGGTAGAGCAAGCTGCATGGAGATTTACGGGACACCTCTATTGTGTGAGCTGGACAAGCACCAAACCGACAAGGCCGGAGGTGGTGAGTGATGGGCAAACTAATGGAGCTGGCAGAATGGCGAACCCGGCGATTTGCTGGCAATCCGCCACCGCTGCGCACATGTCAGCACTGGGCGGCGATGGGCGAAATACCTGCGGTTAAGCGCGGCAAGAAGTGGTTTGTGGATCTCGACAAAGAAGCCCAGCAAACCGGTAACTCACTTGTGGATGACATATTGAATGGCACCGCGAAAGCGTCTTAGGCGTAACCATGGGCTAGAGCCGAATCTGTACGCAAGCGATCTGCGCGGCGTGACTTATTTCAGCTACCGGCACCCGCAGACAGGCAAGCGCCACGGCATGGGCACGAATCGTCAGAAAGCCAATGCCGCGGCCCGGGTTCTGAATTCCCGGCTAATGGCGGCTGGCGACTTGGTTGGGGAGGTGATGGGCACGGCAGGCCATAACGTGGCGGCGCTGATTAAAGCGTATCGCACCGATGTGATCGAGGCGCAGCAGCTGGCGCCGGCCACGCTTCAGAACAAGGAATACCGGTTGAAGCGGTTTGAAAAGGATCTGGGGCGCTTAGCTGTGTTGGATATCGATGTGCGTGCAGTGGCTGAATACCTGAGCGACAATTTTAAGCGCGATAGCTATGTGAAGCATCGCGGGGCCCTGGCTGACTTGTTCAGGTTTGCGAAGACCAAAGGCTGGTACCCATCTGAGCGTGATAACCCGGCCGAGGTCACGTATTCAAAAACCGATTACGGCAAAGACCGCCAGCGCATGAACCTCGATCAATACCGGGCCATTCACGCGATCGCTCCGCACTGGATGCAGATTGCCATGGAGCTGGCGATTGTCACACTGCAGGGGCGGCACGAGGTTATCCATCTGAAATATGCGGATGAGACAGACGGCGCGCTATACATTACTCGGCAGAAGACTAAGAAAAACGAATGGGCGCATTTGCGGATCCCAGTCACGCCGGAGATCCGCGACATCATAAGCAGGTCGCGTGACGTGGTGGCTAGCCCGTTCGTTGTGCACCGGGCGCCGACGCGCAGAGTGAGGGCAGGGGGTCGCGAGCACTGGACCCAGCTAATGGCCAACAACTTCACCGAACAGTTCCGCACGCTAAGAGATCAGACAGGGTTGTTTGACGATATGCCGAAAGAGCAGCGGCCAACGTTTCACGAGATCCGATCTTTGGGTTCATGGCTTTACGAAAAAGCAGGGTACAGTCAGGGGTATGTGCAAGCGCTGATGGCTCACAGTGACGAGAAAATGACCGCGTATTACCAGGCAGGGCACGAACAAAAATGGATGACGGTGGCGGCTGAATTGAGTTTGAAATCGATACTGTATAAGTGAAACGTTTTACAACAGTATTACAACAATTTTACAACGGGGTTTTTCGAGGTCGTGCAAGTCATTGAAATAATGGTAGGACCAGGCAGATTTGAACTGCCGACCTCTGCCATGTCAAGGC